>JBFEXW010000007.1:0-22642 GCA_041562495.1 Marinobacterium sp.
CGGATCAATACGGATCTCCCGGTTACGCAGTGCGCGTTTTAACCCCTCCCAGGCATAGGGGAAGGAGAGTAGTTTCTGCACATCCAAGACCAGGAAACCACCGTTGGCGCGGTGCAGGGCACCGGGCTGTATCAGGCTGAAGTCTGTCGTCAGTGTGCCGAAATGCGCTTCATATTCGATACGTCCGACCAGATTCTGGTAGCTGGGAATATCTTCAAATATCACTGGTGCAGCGCTGTTTTCTCCGTCGCCAACCAGCATATTGATTTGATAGCGACGAAATTTAGGTGAGCGTGCCCGCTTATGCAGGGGGGCGCGCTCCTCCTCTTCACTCGGGAAGAAATCATCAATGTTCTCAATCAGATCCTGATGAATGGTATCGAGAAAAAACAGGATGTCGGGGTGGCTGCCGTATGTTTGTCGCAGGATGTTGAGCGCCGGATCAATAATCCCGCGGGTGGTTTCCTGTTCAAGCTCACGCAGCCGTTCCTGATGCTCCTGATGCATCCGGGGAACTTCGTGAATCAGCTCAGTCAGCTCCTCATTAAGCTCCTCTATCGAGGTTTTTATTGCCTCTTGCTGATCTTCAGGGAGTTCGGCAAATTCGGCAGGCGTCATTAGTTTGCCGTCCTTAATCGGCCCGAGTGTATAGCCACCTGGCGTACGCATCAGGATGACACCCGCTTCGTGTGCTTTGTGTCCGAGACTTTTGAATTCACGCTCCTCGCGCTCCTGTAGCTCTTCGTTCAATGCTTTGAGCTGATTCCGGTACTCATCACTTTTGAATTGAGCTGGGATTCGGGCAAGCAGTAGTTCAATCAGTTTGCCGAGATCATCATGCAGGCGCTTTCCTGTTCCCTGAGGTAGAACCAGCTTGCAGGGTTGATTAGGGCGATCAAAATTGTGTGTATAACAGCAGTCCTGAGGGATCTCCCGGTTAGCGGCCTGAGCGCTGATAATGCGTGATATCAGCTCTCTTCTGCCAAGTCCGGTCGAACCGCTGACGTAGAGATTATAGTTTTGATGATCCATCCCGATCGAAAACTGAATTGCATCAAGCGCGCGGGTCTGACCAACTGCGGAGTAATCAGGCGTTATATCTTCAGTTGATTTGATCCCCAAAACGCTAAGATCTGCCTGATGGCGCAGTTTTGAAGGAGGCAGCAGTGTCGTCATAAAAGGTTCTCTTCGATTGGTGCCAGCAGTTTGTGGTTATATCAGCAGTAAGGTTAGCAAACCTAACAGGATCGCGATGGCTAATCCGGACCAGAGTGGCGGACAGAGTGATCTCCGTCCCGCGACGTAGGCCAGTCCGCCTTTAACCAGAGTATTGGTGATTGCAGCCAGCGTTATTCCGGTTACAGCCGTTTCCGAAGTCAGGCTGTTTTTTGACATTCTAGCCAGTGTCAGGGTAATCGCATCAACATCCGTAAGTCCTGCGATGATAGATACAAGCCACAGACCGCGGTCGCCGACCTGTGCTTGAATACCATGTGAGATCAATAGAATGAGCACCAGGAGTGAACCGAACTTGATGGCCGGTATCAGTTGGAAGGGTTCAGTGATTAGCTTACTGGTATCGATATTGGCAAAGAGCTCTTTATGGCGCCATAACCAGATTGCTGTACCCGCACAACCAAGCGTCATCGCCGCCATCGGGGGCCAGAGTGCTTCCAGCAGTGCTGGGTTAACCACGGCAACCTCAAGCAGAATACGCGGATACATGATCGCAGCAGCCAGCAGGATTCCACTCGCCAGCAATTTTGGCATCGGCAGGCGTATATTTAGTCGAGCCAGACTGAGCGTAAGCGCGGTGCTGGATGCAAGTCCGCCGATAAGACTGGTTATCATCACCCCTTTATCGGCACCGGTGAAACGCATTGCAAAGTACGCAGCCAGACTTATGCCGGCAATCAGCACGACAAACAGCCAGATTTCATAGGGATTCAGAGCATCCCAGGGGCCATAGGCTTTATCGGGTAGAACGGGCAAAAGTACCGCAGAGATCAAGGTAAGTTGCAATATACCGCGAATCTCAGAATCGCTGAGTCGTTCAAGCGCTTTATGTAGCGTCTCTTTAAAATGGAGGATTACTGTCACCAGTACGCCAGTTGCTACCGCAATGCTCAGGTCACCGACCAGAGACATGACGCCAAGAAGAAAAGTTACCAATCCCGCAATCAGCGTTGTGATTCCGAAGTCATGGTCCTGATTGCTATCCAGCCAGTGAGCAAGTCCCAGGAGCAGTGTTACCGCCAGACTCATCGCGATACTGATTCCGGAACCCAGTGCCGGTAAAAGGGCGCCACTGAGCGCACCGCTTAGCGCAATCAGACTAAATGTTCGGATACCGGCTATGCGACCGCCTGAGGGGATGTTGCGCTCATGCCAGCCGCGTTGAAGACCGATAAGCATACCGATCGCAAAGGCGACCAGAATGCGCAGAAGGAGTGAGTTATCCAATCAGTCCGTCCCCTAATTTTGTTATCTTTCAGCCTTCTAAGTGTAGACCCGTCTTTCAATCTCTACCCACGGGTATCGAAAACTGATGAGAAGAGCTCATCGGGGCTGGAGAATTAATAATATCTGTCATTCCAAGGGGTACTAATTATTTAATTGACAGGATCTAAAATAATTCCATATTAACGGGCCGAGTTAATAGTTAAAGGTTGCTGTAAAGCAGGGAGCTCTATGCTGTCTATTGTTAGGGAACTTGCGAATAAATCCTGTAGCCTGAGAGAATCCGCGACTCGCTCCTGGTCCGCTTTTCAAATGGATCACCAGCTCACCTTCGCCGACAGAGAGTTCAATCAAAAGCGCCGAAAGACTCGGAGATAGCATCATGAGCGCCAGTTTTCAGGGCTGTTGCTCGGTAAGGCGATCCCTGACCATAGGACAATCATGAATTTCCGCCACCTGCTGGAACCTAAAGGTCTGGCAAGAAAATTGTTTAAAGAAGTTAACCAGTGTCTGACCGATGCGGGTGTGCTTTTAAAAGAAGGTTCCTTTGTCGACTCGACTATTATCGAAGCACCGTCCTCAACCAAGAACGACTCAGGGCAGCGCGATCCAGAGATGCATCAAACCAAGAAGGGAGATGAGCGGCACTTCGGTATGAATGCACACATCGGAGTCGATGCTCGGACGGGGCTGTCCCATAGCTTCACAACCACGTTCGCCAACGAACGCGATTAAACCAAGCGGGTAATCTGTTGCATGGTGATGAAGCGTTTATCTTTGCTGATGCTGGGTATAGAGGTGCTAAAAGAGAAGCGAACTTCGCGATGTCATGGCTGACTGGCATATTCCTGAGCAGCCAGGAAAGATCCGTGCCGAATATCTGAAAGCCGGTATCAGAGCTAAAGTCGAGCATCCGTTTTGGATCACCAAGTGTCAATTTGGTTGTGTGAAAGCGTGCTACCTTGGTCTACGGAAGAACGATAGCAAGTTGGCAATGCAAGTTTACTTTAGCGAATATTGTGCGTGTCGATCAGATGCTGCGGGCGTAATGGCAGGATAAATCCGCGTAGATGCAGCTAAATTAGCTTCCAGGCACCGAAATTTAGGGTAGTTTTGGCTGCGTTCAACCAAAACGTTAGCTATGTCACAAGAACTAGTGCATGAGTCGAAAACTCGATAGTTGATCGCTGGTTTCCTACGAAAAGCTCCTGAAAAATAGTCGATAGCTATATGACTTACTCTTTTAGATATAAGAAGAGAGTGAGCTCGTTCGAAGTACAGAGGAGGCTGTTGGTCTGTTATTCACTGCGAGTAAACAGAAAATTGACTCTGCAGTTTGCTTTTGATTAACTGGATCCGCAACAGATTGGGCGCTGAGCGCGGTCCATTAGGGACAACCGCGGCGCTTGGCCCTATCGCGTTTAATGTTGCCGCGTATCCTGCAGGGCCAATTCAGGAGCCCTGATATGAAAACCATCTTTGAACCCTTCCGTATTAAATCCGTTGAGCCTATCCGCATGACAACAGCTAAGGAGCGGCGAAAACTGATTAGAGATGCCCATTACAATCTTTTCGGACTGCATTCGGGTGATGTGTTGATCGACCTGCTTACCGATTCAGGCACCGGCGCAATGAGCGCAGAGCAGTGGTCCGCTATGATGCGTGGCGACGAAAGTTATGCCGGTTCGCCATCGTTTTATCGGTTTGAAGCTGCAGTTAAAAAACTGATGCCATTTAAGCATGTTATTCCTACCCATCAAGGCAGAGCGGCCGAGGCTATTCTGTTTTCAATTTTTGGTGGGGCGGGTAGAAATATTCCAAATAACACCCATTTTGATACCACCCGGGGGAATATCGAGGCTTCAGGTGCCTGTGCAGATGATCTGGTCATTGCGCAGGGGCGAGACCCTGCAAGTCTCCATCCGTTCAAGGGTAATATGGACCTAGATAAGCTTGAGGCCTATCTGGAGGCACACGGAGAGCGTGTACCCTGTGTGATGATTACCGTGACAAATAATGCGGGTGGCGGCCAGCCAGTGAGTCTGGAAAATATTCAGGCAACCTCAGATTTGGCACACAGGTATGGAAAACCTTTTTTTATAGATGGTTGCCGGTTTGCTGAAAATGCATGGTTTATCAAACAACGAGAAGCAGGGCAGGGTGGTCGCGCCATCCCCGACATCGTACGTGATATCTTTTCCTGTGCCGATGGTATGACGATGAGCGCTAAGAAAGATGCCTTTGGAAACATTGGAGGCTGGCTGGCTCTGAATGATGATAGTTTTGCAGAACAGGCACGCAACCACCTGATACGGACGGAGGGCTTTCCGACTTATGGTGGATTATCGGGTCGTGATCTTGAGGCGTTAGCGCAAGGATTATCTGAGATTGTCGATGAAGACTACCTTCACTATCGTATCCGTTCAAATGAATACATTATTGAAGGTCTGGATGCGCTGGGTGTGCCTGTCGTTAAGCCAGCCGGTGGGCATGCCGTTTTTGTCGATGCTCGTGCCTGGCTTTCCCATATCCCGCCGTTAGAGTACCCGGGGCAGGCGCTCGCTGTCGCTTTATACGAAGTGGGCGGTATCCGCGGATGTGAGATCGGAACAGTGATGTTTGGTTTGCATCCTGACGGAACGGAAACGCCGGCTGCTATGGATCTGCTCCGTCTTGCGATGCCGCGACGCACCTATACGCAAAGCCACGCAGACTATCTGATAGAGGTCTTTGGTGAACTTGAAAAGAAAAAAGATGATCTGAGGGGATTTCGAATTTCACATCAGCCAAAACTGATGCGGCACTTTACCTGCCAGTTTGAGCGGATGCAGTAGCGCTAATCTGCATCAACCCGTTGTTGCCTCAGGCTGCTTTTTCCGGCTAGCGAGCGGCCTGACGCAACTCGACCTTATAGCTGACCGCCTGCACACCTGGATCTGTCAGTGGCAGGTTTACCTCCAGATCAACTCCAGCCGGGAGGAGGTGTCCCTGTTGCGTTACCGGAAGGTAGTCTTGGGGTTGAAAAGTTCGTCTGCTGACCAGGCGGCTTTTCAGGTTGGTGAAGCTTACCTCAAGTGCAGGGTAGGGCTGTGCGAAGGCTGCACGGTTTTCAATACGTGTCGAAAGGCTGATCAGATCTGCGTAGAGCTGATGAGGCCGGACATGAACCTCCTGAGTCCTGAGTTCTTGAATCCCCTCCAGTCTTCCTAGGTCGCAACTGATATATTCACAGGCAGTCTGGTAGATGGCACGCAAACTCTGCTGGCTTGCCAGCGTTGCTCGTTCGAACCAGAGGTACTGCCCAGCTAGTAACCCCAGTGTTATCAGTGTTGCGACTAGCCAAAACAGAATCTGAACTGGTGATGTCTCTTCGGCGTGTTCGGTTCTTAAAATCAGTGGCTCAACCCGAATGTTCAGTTCGGGAACTCTGTCAGCAGTTTGCGGCGGTTCAGACAGAGGCGTTGTGGAGTGTGCTCGCAGAGGCTCGGAGGTCTGAGTAGTTATCGTTTGTTGTGTGGTTTCTGTTGCTGATCCGGTGCTCTGTTGCTGTTTGGGCTCGAAGAGAAGCGGCTCTTCCTGTGTCAGGTTGTCGATAGAAGACTGTGTCTCCCCGGTTGCCTGAGGTGCAACAGGGCTATTCTCTGGTGAGGTAACCGCAGAAGTGGGTTGCTGACTGGGAGCTGGAGACTGATCTTCATCATCCAGTGCGTGGTCGAGCGCATCGAACACCATCATACAGGCGCCACAACGCACCTTGCCATGGGCCAGTTTTAACTGGCCCTGAGTCACTCGGAAAAGAGAGTGGCAGTCCGGACACTGAGTGATCAGCACTGGAGACCTCTACCTTCTGGTTCCAGTCAGGCGGATCCACTCCTCTTTAGCGCTCGCTGGCTCCATATCAAACCATTGAGCGTAATGTTCGCTTATCTCCTTAGCCTGAGTGTCCAGGAGTCCGGAGAGCAGCAGCTTACCACCGGGCTTGATCAGTCCGGCCAGCGTAGGTGCCAGTGATTTGAGTGGACCAGCCAGAATGTTAGCAACCAGTGTGTCGGCCTGTAGATCTTCAGGGACCTGTTCCGGGAAGAAGACAGGTAAACGATCTGTTTCCAGACTGTTGCGTGTCAGATTGTCCTGGGTGGCCTGCAGTGCCTGAGGGTCGATATCGACGCCGATTACCTTATCCGCGCCCAGTAATAGCGCTGCAATGCCGAGAATTCCACTGCCACAACCGTAGTCGATTACCAGTTGGTTGTTCATCGGTTGCTGGGCCAGCCACTCCAGACAGAGTGCTGTCGTTGGATGGGTCCCGGTTCCGAAGGCCAGCCCCGGATCGAGCATCAGGTTAACGGCACTCGGATCAGGTGTATCACACCAGCTTGGACATACCCAGAAATTGTCAGAGAACTGCATTGGATGATAGTGGCTCATCCACTCGCGTTCCCAGTCTTTATCTTCCAGTATCTCGGCTTTGAACTCGGTCTCCGATTCTGCATCTCCAAACAGGTTCTGTTGTCCGGTGGTCAGAAGTCCCAGCGTCTCTTCAAGATCGTGTTCCGCTGCAAATAGACCGGTCAGTGTCGTTTCAGACCACAGAGGGGTAGTTCCCAGATCGGGTTCGAATATTGGCTGGTCCTGCGCATCCTGATAGGTCACTGCAGCACAACCGGCTGCTAGCAGAAGATCTTCATATCCCTCTGCTTTTTCAGGAGTTGTCTTAACCTTTATTTGAAGCCAAGGCATTTTTAAATCCCAGTTGGGTTGATGAATTTAAGGGAATTGGAGATCCCTGCGTAAAGTATTGCGAAAAATCGAGAGAAGTAAAAGAAAAAGGCCCGCAATTGCGAGCCCTATCGTATGCTGATTCTAGTTTAAAGACCCAGCTTTTTCTCCAGATAGTGGATATTGACGCCACCCGCTTCGAAGTTTGCATCACGCATAATCTCATGATGCAGCGGAATGTTGGTGCGAATACCATCAACAACCATCTCATCCAGTGCGTTCCGCATACGACACATCGCTGTTTCCCGATCCTCGGCAAAGGTGATCAGCTTGGCGATCAGGGAGTCGTAATGTGGTGGTACGGTATAGCCTGCGTAAAGATGTGAATCTACACGTACACCGTTGCCGCCAGGTGTATGGAAGTAATTGATCTTTCCAGGGCTTGGCATGAAGGTCTTTGGATCTTCTGCGTTGATTCGACACTCAAACGCGTGGCCGCGTAGCTCGATATCTTCCTGTTTGATCGTCAGTGGCAGGCCTGATGCGATACGCAGTTGCTCTTTAACGATATCTATACCGGTAACCATCTCGCTGACGGGGTGCTCTACCTGAACACGGGTGTTCATTTCGATGAAGTAGAAACCACCATCTTCATACAGGAACTCAAAGGTGCCCGCACCGCGGTAACCGATCTCAACACAGGCATCTGTACAGGATTTCAGTACCTGCGCTCGAGCCTCTGCGTCGATACCCGGAGCTGGAGCTTCCTCGACAACTTTCTGGTGACGGCGCTGCAGTGAGCAGTCACGGTCGAACAGGTGAATAGCGTTGCCCTGACCGTCAGCCAGAACCTGTATCTCAACATGGCGAGGGTTCTCCAGGAACTTCTCCATGTAGACGGTATCATCACCAAAAGCCGCTTTTGCTTCAGAGCGGGTTACCTGTACCGCGTTAGCCAGATGCGCTTCAGTGTGAACAACACGCATACCTCGGCCACCGCCACCAGCAGCAGCTTTAATGATAACCGGGTAGCCGATACGGCGTGCGATACGATGAACCTCTTCGGTGTTATCAACCGGCAGAGGACCATCAGAACCTGGCACAGTCGGTACGCCCGCTTTCTTCATCGCTTCAATCGCAGAAACCTTGTCGCCCATCAGACGAATTACGTCGGCGGTTGGGCCGATAAAGGTAAATCCGGACTGCTCAACCTGCTCGGCAAAACCTGCATTTTCAGTAAGGAAACCATAGCCAGGGTGGATGCCAACTGAGTCGGTGACTTCAGCGGCACTGATAATTGACGGTATATTCAGGTAACTCTGAGCAGATGAAGCAGGTCCGATACATACCGCTTCATCAGCTAGGCGAACATGCATCAGATCGCGGTCGGCCTGAGAGTGTACGGCAACAGTTTTGATGCCCAGCTCTTTGCAGGCACGCAGTATGCGCAGCGCAATCTCACCGCGGTTCGCTATAAGCACTTTATCCAGCATAGGGTGTCTATCCTCTCTCTGCTGTTAGCGGTATCAGGCGATTACGATCAGTGGCTGATCAAACTCAACAGGCTGTCCATCTTCAACCAGGATCGCCTCAATAACGCCGCTCTTATCAGCTTCGATCTGGTTCATCATCTTCATCGCTTCAACGATGCAGATAATATCGCCCTGTTTAACCGTTTTACCGACTTCGATAAATGCTGGAGCACTGGGTGATGGTGAGCGGTAGAAGGTGCCAACCATTGGTGAATTAACCGTGTGGCCTGCAGGAGCAGCCGGAGCCGCTGGTTCAGCTACTGGAGCGGCAGCCGGTGCAGGTGCAGCTGCAGGAGCAGCGTAAGAAACAGGAGCTGGCTGAGTGTATACAGGTGTCGCAGCACCTCCACGACTGATGCGGACTGACTCTTCGCCCTCTTTTATCTCGATCTCGTTAACGTTGGACTCTTCTAATAACTCAATCAGTTTTTTAACTTTGCGAATATCCATGAATCTATCCTAAACCTGGTCCAATTAAGAAAAAGGGGCACTATTCAGGCGTAATTTGGTGCCTGATTAGCCAAAAGCGATAGTGTGCATTAGGTGTCAGGCGCTGTCTAGTCAAAATGTTAAATAACGAGCATTAGTGGGTAGTTGTCTGCAAAGTTGACTATTTTATCGACAAAGTTTTATACCGGAGTCGAATTTTATTCAGCTTTGTTTAAGCGAACTCGGTGTCAGTCAGTCTATTCACAGTTTCGCTCATTGACCGGTTCACAAGAATTCGCCATAGTGCAGTGCAGCATACATCTATATTTATCGGAGTTTTTGATGCGTTCACCCTTGCGTGCACTGATCGATCTTTGGGATAGAACTGGCACAAAACTGGGCTTCAGGTTTGCCAAGCCTGTGCTGGTGCTGGTGTTGGTTTACCTTCTGGGCGTGGCCGGGGTTGGTGTCTACTGGAGCTGGCCTCCCTCTGAATTTGATGTTCGGGCGATCACTGCTGAGCAGGCCCACTTGCAGGGGCAGGAGGTTGTTGTTGGATCGCATACTGCAGCGGTTCTGCTTCATCTGACCGATACACTGCTGCGTAAGCCGGGCGGTTATATCTCTAATGATTATTTTCCGCCGGGTGTCTGGCTCGACAATATCTCAAACTGGGAGTTTGGTGTTCTGGTTCAGTCGCGGGATCTGAGCAAAGCGATGCGTGCCAGCTTCAGTCGTTCACAGTCGCAGTCGACGGAAAACCTGCTGCTGGCTGAAGTGGAAAACAAACTTCATACAGACAATAGCCTCTGGTTGTTGCCTTCTACTGAAAGTCAGTACAAGGACGCGCTGACTGCGCTTGCGGCCTATTCAGCCTCCCTGAGTGACAAAAGCCAGCATGATGCTCAGTTTTATGCCCGTGCCGATAATCTTCGTGAGTGGCTGAGTAATGTATCGACTCGCTTAGGGAGTCTGTCTCAGCGGTTAAGTGCGAGTGTTGGTCAGCGCCGTCTGAATACAGATCTCGCAGGTGCTGAGGTGGCTCAGCAGTCGACAGCAACGGCTAGTGAATTTGAGGTAAAAACGCCCTGGATGCAGCTTGATGATGTGTTTTACGAAGCTCGCGGTACCGCCTGGGCGTTGATCCATATTCTCGAAGCAATAGAACTCGACTTTCAGCAGAGTCTGGAGCGTAAGAATGCAGTTGTTAGTCTGAAGCAGATCATCCGTGAACTGGAAGCAACTCAGGCAACGATCTGGAGTCCGGTGATCCTGAATGGTACAGAATTCGGTCTGCTGGCCAATCACTCTCTGGTGATGGCGTCCTATATATCGCGAGCCAACGCGGCGATTATCGATCTGCGCGAGCTTTTGGCTCAGGGTTAACAGGGAAATTTTCGATGCGTCGGGTAATCTTCAATCAGAAAGGTGGCGTGGGTAAATCCAGTATTACCGTTAACCTTGCGGCGATAAGTGCCAGTCGGGGTATTAAAACACTGGTGATAGATCTGGATCCGCAGTGTAATTCTACGCATTATCTGCTAGGTGACGATTCGGATGCGCCGGAGTTGGATGCCAAAGATTTCTACGAATCTACGTTAAGTTTTCAACTGAGTGCTAAGCCAGCTGTAGATTACTGTTATCCCACGCAGTTTGACGGGCTGGATATTCTGCCCTCAAACCCGGAGATTGGTGATCTTCAGGCAAAGCTGGAATCCAAGCACAAGATCTATAAGCTGCGAGATCTCTGTGAGGCGCTTTCGGAGAGCTATCAGGAGATCTATATCGATACACCGCCAGCGTTTAACTTTTTCTCACTGTCGGCGCTTTGTGCTGCAGAGCGTTGTCTGATTCCGTTTGACTGTGATGAGTTTGCGCGCCAGGCGCTATACAGCCTGGTACATAATCTCAGGGAAACACAGGAGGATCACAATGAGGGATTGCAGCTTGAGGGGATTGTCGTAAACCAGTATCAGCCTAGAGCTTCTTTACCGCAGAAAATAATTGAGAGTCTGCATGAGCAGGATCTGCCAGTACTGAGCGCCAAGCTTCCATCCTCTGTGAAGATGAAAGAGTCTCATATGCTGGCTAAACCGCTTATCTATCTTGCGCCTAAGCACAAGCTGACAGAGGCTTTCGTTCAACTGTTTGATGAGTTAAGCCGCTAGGTTTCGAATCAAGCTTAGCGACGGCGTGATAATTCAGGGCTGTTTTGAGATTTCTTTCTTAGGCTAAGCAGCCAGAGCGCCAGCGCTCCGCCTGATAGTATAAGAATGGTGACTTCCGTCATCCATGGTTACCTTGTTGTGACTTCAGATCCGATTTTATTGGAAAAGCAGGTTTAAGCAACAAAATTTTACAGCTTTGTGACGTATTGGATTAATGCGCAGGCTGAGCCCGGCAGGTTCAGCTCCCTTTTACCGCAAAGATTCCCGGGGCGTTACGCCAGTATCCTTTGTAATCCATGCCGAAACCGAAGATATACCGGTCCGGGATAGTCAGGCCTGTGTATTTTGCCTTGAGTCCTGCAACCGCCTTGCGATCGTGCATTTTGTCGATCAATACAGCAGCTTCCACACTGGCAGCACCCTGATCTTCAAAGTGTTTCATCACCTCTACCAGTGTGTGACCCTCATCAAGGATGTCATCAATTACCAAGACTGAGCGACCAGAAAAGTCGATCATAGGTGGGACTTTCCACTCCAGTTCATGGCCGGATGTAGTGTTGCGGTAGCGTGTCGCATGGAGGTAGCTGGCTTCCAGTGGAAAGTTGAGCCGGGTGAGGAGCTGACCGCCAATCACCAGTCCGCCATTCATGATAGAAAAGAGTATCGGGTTTTTGTTAGCGAGATCCTGACTGATCTCTCTCGCCATCTCCTCAATGGCGCTGTTGACTTCAGACTCACTGAATAGCAGATCGGCCTGAATATATACGCGTTTAATCTCTTCAAGGTCGGGGCGGGACATCTGTGGCTCCAGAAAAAGGGTAGGCAAATCCGGTTAACTAAGGGTAGACGATAGCACAAAAAAAGGGCCGCAATCTGCGACCCTGATCCGCGAAGCGAGCTATTACTTAGCGGCTTCGTATGCTTCGGCTGATTTGATGATCGCCTGGCGTGCTGCTTCAGCGTCTAACCAGCCTTCAACTTTAACCCATTTGCCTTTTTCAAGGGTCTTGTAGTTTTCGAAGAAGTGAGAGATCTGCTGTTTCAGCAGTTCTGGCAGGTCGTTTACATCCTGAACGTCGTTGTATGCCTGGCTCAACTTTTCGTGAGGAACAGCAACCAGTTTTGCATCTTCACCCGCTTCGTCGGTCATGTTCAGAATGCCCACTGGACGGCAGCGAATCACAGAACCGGTCATAATTGGGTGTGGCGTCAGTACCAGTACGTCCAGTGGATCGCCATCGTCTGCCAGGGTGTTGTTTACGTAACCGTAGTTGGCTGGGTAAAACATCGGAGCTGCCATAAAGCGATCAACGAAGATTGCATCAGCATCTTTGTCGATCTCATATTTAACTGGAGAGCTCTCTGCTGGAATCTCGATGATAACGTAGATATCGTTTGGCAGATCTTTACCTGCTGGTACCTTTTCAAAGCTCATGCTTGTTTCCTGTACTGTCGTTTAATCATTCAGCTCAAAGCTAATGTTGAACCGTATATAAATTAGGCTTTCTCTTGCTCGGAACGGTGGTAGGCCTTCAGCGTTTCTACCTCTTTAATCGAGCCAAGTGCTACAGATACACGCTGATGTATATCGGCCGGCTGCACGTCCAGAATGTCTTCATAGCAGGTCGTCGCGCCACCGCCTGCCTGTTCTATCAGGAATCCCATCGGATTTCCTTCATACATTAGGCGCAGCTTGCCCGGCTTTGCTGGATTTCGTGAGTCCCAGGGGTAGGTGAAAATACCGCCGCGGGTTAGCAGACGGTGTACTTCGGCGACCATTGATGCAACCCAGCGCATGTTATAGTTCTTTTCACGCGGGCCTTCAGTCCCCTGAATCAGATCTTCGATGTAGGTCTGCATTGCCGGTTCCCAGAAACGGCGGTTGCTCATGTTGATCGCAAACTCGCTGGTCTCGGGTGGGATCTTGACGTTCTCTTCTGTCAGAATGAAGTCTCCGGTGTGTGCCAGAGTGAACATGTTCACCCCTTTACCTGTGGTCAGTGCCAGAACAGCGGATGGGCCATAAAGGACATAGCCAGCAGCCACCTGTTTGCGTCCTGGCTGCAGGAATTCAGCTTCATCCTGTTTTGCCCAGGGCTTGGGGGCTTCGATAATCGAAAAAATAGTACCGACTGAAACGTTTACATCGATATTTGAAGATCCATCCAGTGGATCAAAGGTCACTAGGTAGCGACCGTCACGCTCGCCCCAAACCGGTTTATCTTCCTCTTCGGACGCAACACCACGAACCAGGCGGTTGTCGAGAAGCACCTTCTTGATGATGTCATTGGAGACGATATCCAGTTTTTTCTGGGTTTCACCCTGAACATTGGTCAGCGTGCTGGTGCCGAGTACACCGGCCAGAGCGCCTTCTCGTAACTGCAGAGCAACCTCTTTACAGGCGATCATCAGTACTTCGATGACCTCTACTAGGTCTACATCGGTTTTGTTGTGCTTCAGGAATGAGCTGAGTAGCTGCATCAGACTTGGGCCTTTATCTATTCGCGCGGGAAAAATTAGGTGAAAATTATAGGGGAGTTGCTAGTCTATTGCAGCTTTGTCTGGGAGTTTTTTGCTATATCGTTCAATATTCCGGGTTTTTTCGTTCTTTTCTTTATTTGGGTTAGCTGGCATGCATCTGCACATACTGGGAATCTGTGGCACCTTTATGGGGTCTCTGGCACTTATCGCAAAGGAGTTGGGGTACAGAGTCACCGGATCTGATCTGAATGTGTACCCTCCGATGAGCACTCAATTGTCCGCTAAAGGGATTGAGCTTATTGAAGGGTATGATCCGGTTCAGTTGGATGACAGACCGGATCTGGTCGTCATCGGAAATGCGATGTCACGCGGTAACCCCTGCGTTGAGGCAGTGCTTGATCAGGGGATTCCCTACATCTCAGGACCACAATGGCTGCACGACCATCTGCTACAGTCTCGTTGGGTGCTGGCAGTTTCGGGCACTCATGGAAAAACCACAACGGCGAGTATGCTGGCGTGGATTTTAGAATATGCAGGCATGAAGCCGGGCTATTTGATAGGCGGTGTGCCGCTGAATTTTGATAGTTCAGCACGGGTCGGGGAGACTGATTTTTTCGTTATTGAAGCGGACGAATATGATACCGCCTTTTTTGATAAACGCTCCAAATTTGTCCATTACGCGCCGCGAACGCTGGTGATCAATAATCTGGAGTTTGATCATGCTGATATTTTCCATGATCTCGCAGCGATCGAGCGCCAGTTCCATCATCTGATTCGGATAGTGCCATCATCAGGGCAGGTCATTGCACCTACGGGTAATGCAGCGATCGCGCGTGTTCTTGATCGGGGTATCTGGAGTGACCTTACTCTGACCGACAGTGGTGAGGCGAGGTCGGATGCCTGGATTATGTCTCTGTCAGGCGATGGTCAGCACTTCAGGGTTGAACTCGCTTCCGGACAGACTGTTGAGGTTAACTGGGCTCTGCAGGGTGAGCATAATCAGGTGAATGCCCTGCACGCGATGTTGGCCGCACGGCATGTTGGGGTGACGTTGGATGTATCTGCGCAGGCACTAGCTGAATTTAAGAGCGTTAAGCGGCGCATGGAGTATCTGGGTGAGTTTGGCGGTGTTCATCTCTATGATGACTTTGCGCACCATCCTACGGCCATAGCGACAACATTGGCGGGGGCGAGGGCATCGGTGGGTGATGCGCCGCTGGTGGCTGTTATCGAGCCAAGATCTAATACGATGAAGCAGGGGGTGTTTCAGAATCAGCTCGCAGCTTCTGCTGCAGTGGCTGATAACACTTATTGGTATCAGCCTGCTGATCAGTCCTGGTCGCTGGCAGATAATATGGAACAGGTCGAAGGGCAGGTTGTTTATAATAACTTCGATCAGTTGATTATCGATCTTGTCTCAGATGTAACACCGGGAACGCATCTGGTGATTATGTCCAATGGCGGGTTTAATTCGATACACACCCGTCTAAAAGAAGAGTTTTCTAATCGGTCATGACCAAAGCATTTGAAAAACGGGTCACTGTTGCGCTTACCGGAGCCTCCGGTATGCCGTATGGCATGAGGCTGATACAGTGTCTGGTTCATCAGAAAGTACAGGTTTTTGTACTGATCTCTAAAGCGGCTCAGGTTGTTCTGGCAACGGAAACGGACTATCAGATGCCCGGTACTCCGGAAGCGCAGCAGGGGTATCTGTCAGAGCTGTTCGGTGCTGAACAGGGGCAGCTACATGTATTTGGGCGCGAGCAGTGGTTCGCACCGGTAGCGTCCGGATCAGGAGCGCCTGGTGCTATGGTGGTATGCCCCTGCAGTACAGGAACCCTGTCGGCTATCGCAATCGGCGCGAGTAATAATCTGATAGAGCGTGCGGCTGATGTGGCGCTTAAAGAGCGTCGGCAACTGATTCTGGTACCCCGTGAGACCCCATTTTCAGAGATTCATCTGACCAATATGCTGTCACTGACAAAGATGGGGGCTGTGATTTTACCGGCAGCACCGGGTTTCTATCATCAGCCTGAATGCATTCAGGATCTGATCGACTTTATTGTTGCGCGGATTTTAATGCAGCTCGGTATGAGTCAGGATTTAATGCCTCTCTGGGGCGAAGAGTTATTGAAGAGTAAGGGATAGATCTATGACCCCGCGCATACTGGCGCTTGATACATCAACAGATGCCTGTTCTGTAGCATTGCAGACGGGCTCTGAAGTTATTGGTTGCTTTGAAGTGGTGCCGCGTAAGCATACACAGCTTTTGTTGCCGATGGTGGAATCTGTAATGGCGGAGTCCGGTGTTGGATTTGATCAACTGGATGCGATCGCATTTGGTCGTGGCCCTGGCTCTTTCGCTGGACTGCGTATAGCAACAGGTGCTGCTCAGGGACTGGCGCTGGCCAATGATACGCCGATGATTGGCATCTCGACGCTTGAAACGCTGGCTTTGGCTCAGGCAATCAACTCAGCTGACGCTCAGAATGTTCTGGCTGTTCTTGATGCCCGTATGGATGAGGTTTACTGGGCCTGTTTCACAATCTCTGATGGAGTTCCGGTACTCATAGGTGAAGAACAGGTGAGTAAACCCTCAGCTCTGGTACTTCCTGAAGGTTTCTCCGATTTTGACCTGGTTGGTAGTGGTGTCCGTTATCTGGATCAGATGCCCCAGCAACTGAGGGATTCAATTGATTCTGTTGATGGTGCGTTGATGCCCGATGCGAAAGTGATGCTGCACCTGGCAGAAATGAAGTATGCTCAGGGCGAAATGCTTGCAATCGAACAGGCGCTACCTGTGTATCTGCGCGAGGGAACCTGGAAAAAGCGGAGTGAGCAGTGATCTGCTTCTTTGTTGCGGGTGCATTCCCGTGTTTTCTGCAGGATAGTCCGAAATCGACTGATGGATTGATGGGCTGATCACTATGATTGCCGTTTACACGACAGTTCCTGAGCTGCACGAACAGGCTTCGGAGCTGGCTGATCGACTCGGTCTTCCTCTGCTTGATGCGCCTGACCTTAAGCTTGATGATCCCTATCCGATGTTATTGCAGCTCTCCGAGCAGGGTGTCGCGCTCTGTGCTACAGGGAAGAAACGTCCTGGTCCTGTATATGTTAATTTCATTAGTGGCGCATCAGCCCATCGGCGTCAGTTTGGTGGGGGTAAGGGGCAGCTGATAGCCAAAGCCTGTGGGCTCTCTGGTAGTGCCAGACCTCGTATCGCTGATCTGACGGCTGGGCTGGGTGGTGACGCTTTTGTGCTTGCTTCGTTGGGCTGTGAGGTCGATATGGTCGAGCGGGTGCCGGTGGTGTTTGAGCTGTTAAATGACGGGATACAGAGAGGTCGGGATCAGGGTTCTGATGAGGAGAAAATGATTCTGAGCCGGATGCATCTGACTCATCTGGATGCTGTCAGTTGGTGTCGGCAGAATACAGGGGTAGCGGATGTAATCTATCTCGACCCGATGTTTCCTCATTCAGGAAAATCGGCCCAGGTAAAAAAAGAGATGCTGGCGTTTCGTTCGCTGGTCGGTGCTGATCAGGATGCATCTGACGTATTGGCCGCCGCACTGGAAGCGAAACCTCGGCGTGTAGTTGTTAAACGTCCCAGAAAAGCACCTGCGATTGATGGTGTTAAACCAACCTACTCATTAGAGGGTAAATCGGGACGCTTTGATATCTATGCGTTGCGTAAGCTTGATTAGTTTTATTGCGGGTAATTAATAGTGGGGCGGTCTTTCGTCAGCGTTTGCCAGGCGATCGCCTGAGTCTACCTCTTTTATCTGAGTGCTGAGAATCAGCACCATCCGTTTTAGCTGATCGAGCTCCTTCTCTTGGCGAGCGATCACATCGCTTAGTTTGTCGATTGCGTCCTCCTGAAAAGCGATACGCGACTCCAGATCCTCGAGTCTGCTGTGCTCGTTCATATTTTCTCCTCTCTCTTCAGTCATCATTGTTGCGCTTATATAACCTATCTGTGCGCAGGTTTCTTAAGCATAGTTGCCGAAAATTAGTACGCCAGTTGAAACTTGCTAATACTGATTACGCCCGCAGACCTCTGAAGCTTTGTGGGCTTCGATATACCGGATCGGCTTAAGAATCAAACGATCTAGGGTTGGTGGGCGTAACTTGTTGAAAAAATATAACTAATACGTTATATCTGATCGTTTGCAGGGGCTTTTAAGGTTCGCTGCAGGTTTTGTGTAATTTTAACGTTTAATAATTAAGAGAACATCTAGCTATGAGTGGTAACCAAGTAATAAAAAATATCATTATCAGTGTAGTTGCTGTTGCGGTAATAGCTGCGGCCTTTCAGTTCAGTGATGCGGGATACAAGACAATACTGGCGATATCTTTCCTGGTCGTACTAATCAGTACCTTTGTGGCCTCATCCGGTGGATCGTCTTCAGTAGCGAGTACATCTGTGCCTCAGGTTAACGGCGCGGATGAAGAGGACGATGTTGATGATGGTCGTGAAGTGGGGAGTGTTAAGTGGTTCAACGTGAATAAGGGGTTTGGATTTATTACACGTTCGACCGGCGATGATGTCTTTGTACATTTTCGTAATATTCGTGGGCAGGGTCACCGTTCGCTGAATGAGGGGCAGCGTGTACGTTTCAATGTCCATCAGAGTGATAAAGGGCTACAGGCGGAAGATGTTTCTATTATCCGTGAATAGTTCTGTTTGACTTGCCATAGGTGAGTTTACTAAGGGCGACCCGGAGATAATCCTGGTCGCTTTTTTATTGGCTGCTCAGTGGGTGTTCATGTTTCTTGGATATGCTTTGTTTTACAGATATTGAGCTTGGGAGTTGCATAAATGCAGTCAGGTGGTAACTGGGTAAGGCTTTCGGCTGTTTTTCTGGCCGCTATTGCGCTCAATGTTTTTGCGGCTGATCAGTGTATTAACCAGTGGCTTTCGCAGGAGTCTAAATCCTCGCAGTTATACAAAGCTAACTATCAGGGCGTTGCTACAGACGTGAAGCGAGAGCTCGTGAATCTTGGACAGGAGCAGTGGCGGCTTACCCAGTCTCTCGATATGCTGTTGGCCGGACTAGAGGAGACCAGTCTGTTCAGAGTTTCAGGGGTATCTCTGCAATCTCTGCAATCTCAGCGTTATAGCTATGCTCAGACGGGTTTGGGCGCGAGGAGTTACCAAGTTGAAGTTGATCAGCAGGGAAGCCGGGTCAGGGTTGATTACAAGGGGCAAACCTCGGGTTATCCATCTGCACTACAGACCCTTGATCAGCAGTCGCACATACTCCAGTTACAGTTGCATCGGGCCTGTGATGCAAACAGGGGCGATCGCTACACATTTAATATCGCAACGCGTAAAGGGATGCGCGAGTACAGCTATGACTTTGTGGGCGAAAAAACGATTAATCTACCCCGTATCAAAGGTGTGCGTGTAGAGATCTGGCAAAGAGTGGATAAGTCACTGACCGATACACTTTGGCTGGCGCCGGAGATGGGGTATCGAATGATTCGCTTTGAGCACCGGGACGACAGAGATACCAGCGAGCTGCTGATTAAACTCTAATCTTCAGTTGAAGTGATCTCGGCTTTCTGCTTTTCGCCGTTTTTTCTCTGTGTGTCCTCTGCTCGCCAGAGAGCCAGCTCTTGATAGTAGATATCCCAGACACAGGGCTCGCAGCCGCTTTCACAGCAATCAGAGTCACCGGGTGGGGTGGGTTTTTCCATTAAAATTCACTCCTTTATAACGGACGAATATTACCATACTCAGCGCGGCTTTGAGCGATTCAGCGCGGCATTAGTCCTGTCGGTAGCCTGTGCGTTCAGTGGATCCTCGGGCCAGGGGTGTTTGGAGTAGCGCCCTCGCAGCTCTTTGCGTATCTCCGGGTAGGTCTGTGACCAGAAGTGCTTCAGGTCTTTGGTTAGTGCCACAGGGCGTTGTGCCGGAGACAGCATGGAGATCTGAATGACATCACCGCTGGCAAGTTTAAGGCTTTCAGCCGCGCCGAACATCTCCTGAAGCTTGATTTCAATCTGAGGCTGCAGATCGGTATATCGGACTCTCGTTTTTCGGCCCGAGGGGATCTGAATATACTCCGGTACATAGGTGTCCAGCCACTGGTCGATCTGCCACGGCAGAATGAAATAGAGAGCTGGTTTAAGATCCAGTGATTCGAGATCGTTGAGTGTTTTGACCTGAGCACTGAAGTCTGGCGTAAACCAGTCTGTCAGGTTGCTGATCAGGTATTCCGGGGTTAACGGATCAAAGGGCTCAACTGCTTCAAGAGAGATCGACTTCATGGCGAGGTAATTGACCCGTTCAATCCAGTGACTTAAGGACTCTAGCCCTTTTAATGGACTCAGTTCTGTGCGGACAAGCAGATCGGTCAGTGCCTGATAGAGTTGTTCGGGGTTGGCTGAGGTACGCTCCCGTCTGTTGAGCTCCAGTGTGCCCAGGTAGCATACCTCACTGACTGTTGGCCGTCCTGAGCGGCCCTCCCAATCGAGCGTTGGTTTAACCTCGATCAGGTGCTTCAGGCTCTGCTCAACCTGTGCGGTGCTCAGTGATACTCCCAGACGAAGTTGCAGGTCGGCGGAGTCACGTCTTCCACCCAGATCGAGCCCAAGAATCCACTCGCTGTGTCTAAACGGTGTCGTCGATTCGGTGGACAGGGCTTTTCCTGAACTTAGAATAAAACGCCCATTTCCGCTGTTTTTGGCAATGCGATCCGGAAAAACCGACAGAAGTACCGCTGCAAGCGATTCTGTATTGATCAGGTTGGATTGGGTTTGACTATCTACGGTCAATTTGGAAAAGCGAGCGGCAAGTTGTCGTATTGCGTTAAAACGAGCCTGTTGAGCTAATTCCGGTAGCAGTCGGGTCAAATCCTTTTCATCCGTCTTAATCGGATCTGAAAGATAAGCCGCGATCAGACAGGCATCCTCCTTGAATGCCGTGTTTTTGGAGCGCTCAAGGATCAGCGCAATCTCCGGTTCAACCGGATAATGACAGATGGCGGTGCCCAGTTCAGTCAGCCGGAGGCGTTCGCTGGAGTTGTCGAGAATGCCAAGCTGAGCAAGCTTCAGTTGGGCTCTCTGCCAGTGTCTGAGTTTGGGTGGGTCCAGCCAGTCGGCTGTTTCGGGGCGGTCGATTCCCCATCTGAGTAGTTGCAGGCAGGTCTGACTTAGATCAGCTTCACTGATCTCTGGATCGTCATAGGGACGAAGATGAGTGTGCTGGGATTCGGACCAGAGGCGATAACAGTAGCCCGCTTGAGTACGTCCAGCCCTGCCTGTTCGTTGTTGTGCGCTGGCGCGACTGATACGCCCGGTAATTAGCTGAGTAATGCCGGTCTGTGGGTTGAATTCGGGTCGGCGCTCCAGTCCGGAATCGATAACAACACTGACGCCATCAATAGTGACAGAGGTCTGGGCAATCGGCGTCGCCAGAATAATTCGCTGCCTGACATGAGTAGCGGGGTTCACGATCGCCTGTTGATCGCTGACACTGAGTCCACCAAAGAGCGTCTGGATATCCGCTAGTACGTCTACCTCGGCATCGCAGAGCATGCGCTCCACGCGCAAAATCTCTGCGCGTCCCGGAAGAAAAACCAGAAGATCTCCGGTATGAGCCGCAAGAGCTTGTCTGATCTGTTTGACTAACGCAAAGATTGTTTCGTCCTGTCTAACAGGACGGGAGGTGTACTGAGTGACTATCGGGTAGTTGCGTCCCGGACAGCTTAACACGGGGCAGGCACCCAACTGCGTACTCAGCTTCTCGCTGTCGAGTGTAGCTGACATGATCAGTACCCGCAGAGGCTGCTCTCGGAGTTGGCGTACCTCCTGAATCAGCGTTAGCGCGAGATCAGCCTGCAGACTGCGCTCATGAAACTCATCGAATATCACCAGTCCTACGCCCTGCAGCTCAGGGTCTGCAAGAAGCTGTTGTACTAGTACGCCTTCAGTAATTACCTCAAGTTTGGTTTGCTTGCTGACTCTGCGTTCCAGCCTCAGGCGCAGACCAACCGTCTCACCTATAGGTTGATCAA
This sequence comes from Marinobacterium sp., assembly GCA_041562495.1. Lineage (GTDB taxonomy): Bacteria > Pseudomonadota > Gammaproteobacteria > Pseudomonadales > Balneatricaceae > Marinobacterium_E. The sequence continues at coordinate 21,814 of JBFEXW010000007.1, forward strand.
GCGTGTCTGCTAGGCGCTCGGCCGCGGTTTTCGCGGCGATTCGGCGCGGTTCCAGCAGCATTATCTTCTGATCCGCGAGCCATGGCTGGCCGATTAGTGCTAAGGGGACCGCTGTTGTTTTCCCGGCACCTGGTTCGGCTTCAAGAATCAGCACCTCCTGATCAGCCAGCAGATGTTGAATCTCTGGAATCAGCGGTTGAATAGGAAGGTCAGTATCGATGCGCAAAATGAATACCAGGGCAGCAAAATCTCAGCATGCTAATTATACAGAAGCGGTTAAACTGTGCTTATTCTCACTAATCCTGGATATCGGATTTTGACCGCGCACTCCTATAAAGCTGATCTTCTGCTTTTTGCGATAACTTTTCTTGCTGCATCCGGTTGGATCTTTTCAAAAGAATCACTGATCGGCGTTGAGCCCCTGCTGTTTATGGGTAGTCGTTTCCTACTGGCGGGCGTAATTCTCGCCATCTTCGCTCATCAACAGATTCGCAAACTGGATCTGCGGAGCTTTGGGCGAATTCTCACCGTCGGTCTGATATTTGCTGGTGCAATGTTGTGCTGGATCCTTGGACTACACTGGGGAACACATCTCGGGGTTGGAGGATTTTTGACCAGCGTCTGGGTGATTCTGGCACCGCTTGTCGCGCTGTTTTTTGGTGAGCGGCCCGGGCGAACCTTATGGGTAGCGCTTCCTGTAGGACTTCTGGGTCTTGCTTTGCTGGCGCTGGATGGTGAATTTAGCTTTGGTCGGGGTGAGTGGTTCTATCTTGCCTCTGCGTTTACGCTGGCATTTTATATCAATGTAAATGGGCGGGCCGCGGGCAAA
>JBFEXW010000008.1:0-22016 GCA_041562495.1 Marinobacterium sp.
CTCATCGGCAATAACAATTGAGGACCAGAGATGATCGATTTTCAAACCAACCCTTCAAAATACCAGCACTGGAAATTGGAGTTTGAAGGGGATGTAGCGACTCTGATCATGGACGTGAACCCCGCAGCAACGCTGAAACCGGGTTACGACCTGAAGATGAACTCCTATGATCTGGGCGTAGATATCGAACTCTATGACGCTATCCAGCGTCTGCGTTTCGAGCACCCTGAAGTAAAAACCGTAGTCATGACTTCAGGTAACGAGAAGATTTTCTGTGCCGGCGCTAACATCCGCATGCTGGGCCTCTCTACTCATGCACACAAAGTTAACTTCTGAAAGTTCACTAACGAAACCCGTAATTCGATCGAAGATGCCAGCACCTCTTCCGGTATGAAGTTTATTGCAGCTGTTAACGGTACAGCTGCGGGCGGCGGTTATGAGCTGGCACTGGCGTGCGATGAAATTCTGTTGATCGATGACAACAGCTCAACGGTATCTCTGCCAGAGGTCCCGCTACTGGCGGTACTGCCCGGCACTGGTGGCCTAACGCGTGTTGTTGATAAACGCAAAGTACGTCGTGACCGTGCAGATATCTTCTGCTCTATTGAAGAGGGTGCTCGCGGTCAGCGCGCTGTGGACTGGCGTCTGGTTGATCAGTCGATCCCACGCTCCAAGTTTGACGAAGCCGTTAAAGCTCGTGCGACAGAACTCGCCGCACTCTCAGATCGTCCAGCAGGTGCTGGTTGTGAACTTGGTCCTCTGCAGCGTGAAATCACGGCAACAGGTATCGAATACTCAACCGTTTCAGTAGCCGTTGATCAGGATGCACGCGAAGCGATAATTACCCTTAAGACTATGGGTGCACAGATGCCTGCAGATGCCGATGCAGCACTGGCTCAGGGTGATCAGTTCTGGCCACTGCGTCTGACACGTGAACTTGATGATGCCCTGCTTGACCTGCGCACCAACCACACAATGGAAGGTGTAATCGTATTCAAATCTGAAGGTGATATGGATGCAGTTATGAACGCTGATGCATTCCTGCAGGCAAACGCTGATAACTGGTTTATCCGCGAGATTATCGCCTACTGGAAACGCACCATGAAGCGCGTCGATATGTCTTCACGTTCCCTGTTTACCCTGATCGAACCAGGCAGCTGCTTCGGTGGTTTCGTCGCAGAACTGTTGTTCGCTGCAGACCGTAGTTACATGCTGGACGGCCAGTTTGAACATGATGACCGCTCTGCGCCACTGATCCGTCTCAGTGAGATGAACTTCGGCGCACTGCCAATGAGCAATGGCATCACGCGTCTCGAAACACGTTTTCTGGGTGAACCTGAATCCGTTACCAACGCACAGGCGACTATCGGTAACGCACTGGATGCACAGGAAGCAAACGATCTCGCGCTGGTAACCGACGCCCTGGATGACATCGACTGGGAAGATGAGGTCCCACATGTTATCTCAGTGCGTGCCAGCTACTCTCCTGATGCGCTCACTGGCATGGAAGCGAACCTGCGCTTCGCCGGACCTGAGACAATGGAAACCAAGATTTTCGGTAGACTGACTGCATGGCAGAACTGGATCTTCCAGCGTCCAAACGCAGTTTCCGAACAGGGTGCGCTCAAGCTTTACGGTACAGGCACTCGTCCAACTTACGATATGAACCGCGTATAACCAATAGCTGAGGAGAATAACAATGAGTGAATCAGTTCGCGTAGAAGTCAATTACGACGATTCGATCCCAAATAACGTAGATCTTTCAGATGACCGTCGTCTTCTGAAAGCCCTCGAAGAGTGGCACCCGGGTTATATCGACTGGTGGAAGGATATGGGTCCTGAAGGCTGGAACGATAAAGAAGTCTACCTGCGTACCGCTGTCGGTGTGGACCCTAAGGGCTGGGCTGTGTTCGACCACGTTAAAATGCCTGAATACCGTTGGGGTATTCTGCTGGCACCACAGGTTGAAGGCCGTACGATTCCTTTCGGTAAGCATAAAGGCGAACCGGCATGGCAGGAAGTTCCAGCTGAATACCGCTCAATGCTGCGCCGTCTGGTTGTAATTCAGGGTGATACTGAGCCAGCTTCTGTCGAGCAGCAGCGTCACCTGGGTGCTACGGCTCCATCCCTGTACGATATGCGCAACCTGTTTCAGGTAAACGTTGAAGAGGGTCGTCACCTCTGGGCGATGGTTTATCTGCTGGTTAAATACTTCGGCAAAGATGGTCGTGAAGAAGCGAAAATGATGCTGGAGCGTCGCTCTGGTAACGTTGATACCCCACGTCTGCTAGGTGCCTTCAACGAAGCGACTCCAGACTGGCTGTCGTTCTTCATGTTCACCTACTTTACTGACCGTGATGGCAAGATGCAGCTTGAGTCGCTGGCACAGTCTGGTTTCGATCCACTGTCCCGTACCTGCCGCTTCATGCTGACCGAAGAAGCACACCACATGTTCGTTGGTGAGTCTGGTGTACAGCGTGTGCTGGAACGTACCTGTGAAGCGATGAACGAAGCGGGTATCACTGATCCGTACGATATCGAAGCAGTACGTGCACTGGGTGTTATCGATCTGCCAACGATTCAGAAAAAACTCAACTTCCACATGTCAGTCACTCACGACCTCTTTGGTGCTGAGATGTCTACTAACGCCGCAGGTGCCTTCGAAGCGGGTCTTAAAGGGCGTTACAGAGAAGACAAGCTGGGTGATGACCATCAACTCTACAACGACACCTACCCTGTACTTCAGGTAGTTGACGGTCAGTTGGTAGAGAAAGAGGAAAATGCTATCGCCGCGATCAATGGTCGCCTGCTGGATGATTACATTGCAGATGCAACCTCCGGTATCAAGCGCTGGAACAAAGCGATCGCTAAAACAGGGGTTAATTTTCAACTTGTGCCACCACACAAGGCGTTCCATCGTAAGATTGGTGTCTTCTCCGACATCTTTGTTACAACGGACGGTAAAGTGGTTGATGAAGCAGCGTTCAACGCTCATCTTGTTGAAGCACTACCTACTCAGGAAGATCTCGAGTTCATTAACAGCCTGATGAAGCCTTGCTACGAGCGCGGCCAGTACGCCGGGTGGATCAAAGAGCCTAAAGTTGGTATCAATAACCAGCCTGGCGACTTTGAATACGTTCGTCTGGCTTAATAATATCAGCACTCCCCTGTCGGCTCCGGTCGGCAGGGCGTTAACAACAATAAGAGTCTAGAGAGAAAACTATGACAGCTTTACGTCAGCACCTTATCGACCCAGAAGTCTGCATTCGCTGTAACACCTGTGAAGAGAACTGCCCAATCGATGGTGCAATTGAGCATAATGAAGACAACTATGTAGTAAATGCCGATCTGTGCAACTACTGCATGAGCTGTATTTCGCCTTGCCCGACTGGCGCAATCGATAGCTGGCGCATGGTGAATACTGCTTACTCTCTGGATGACCAGTACAGCTGGGATGAACTCCCTGAAGAGCTCGAACTGGAAGATATCACCGACAGTGAAGGCCAGGAGGCCAGTGAAACTGAGGCGACTGATATCCTTGATGTTGCACATGCAGGTACCGGTACGGTCCCGGCTCCCGCGACTGCGTCCAAACCCAAGATCAATATCTGGACGCGCGATACACCTGCTCGCGCTACCGTGACAGGTAACTACCGAATTACTGAAGAGGGAACCGAATCTGCTATCCACCACATCGTTCTGGATTTCGGTTCTCAATCCTTCCCGGTTCTGGAAGGCCAGTCGATCGGCATTATTCCTCCCGGTGAAGACGCTAAAGGAAAACCACATCTGGTACGCCTCTACTCCATAGCCAGTCCTCGTGATGGCGAGCGCCCCGGATACAATAACCTGTCTCTGACTGTAAAACGCGTCACCTTTGAAGCCGATGGCAAAACACAGGAAGGTGTCGGTTCAAGCTACATGTGCAACCTGAAGAAGGGTGATGAGGTGCTTGTCACCGGACCATTCGGTAGCACTTTCCTGATGCCTAATGATCCTGATGCGAATCTGATCATGATCTGTACCGGCACTGGCGCTGCACCTTTCCGCGGCATGACAGAGCGTCGTCGCCGTATTGCTGGTCAGGGTAAGGGTCAGATGATGCTGTTCTTCGGCGCACGCTCGCCAAGTGAACTCCCCTATTTTGGTCCGTTGCAGAAGCTTCCGACATCGCTGCTGGATCAGGAGCTGGTGTTCTCACGAATGAGCAAAGTCGATGAATCTGAGAAAGAGTATGTTCAGCACCGTATGCTGAAACGTGCGGATGACCTAGCTGCATTGCTAAAAGACGAAAATACCCATATCTATGTCTGCGGGCTCAAAGGTATGGAACAGGGTGTTGAAGAGAGCTTTGGTACAATCTGTTCGGATAATGGTCTGAACTGGTCGGAGCTGCGTCAGGCGATGCGTACTGATGGTCGGTACCATATAGAGACCTACTAACCGTCAGTGTAAGGGGAATCATTTGATTCAGGCACCTATAGAATACACACGTCGCCCTCAATGGAGCGACACTGATGCGGCCCGTATTGTTTATACCGGCCGTATCGCCGATTATGTGATTGAAGCCATCGACCACTTCATGAGAGAAGTGGTGCGTATCCCCTGGTTTGAACTCAACCTGGATCACCATCTGGGTACGCCTTTCGTTTCGCTCAGTTACGACATCTACACGCCGATCACGCCACGTGATGAGCTACGCTGCCCTGTTCTGGTTGAAAAACTGGGTAACTCTTCGGTCATTTTTCATGTCGAGATCTATCTGGAGGATGGCACCAAAGCGGTCGACGGTCGCTCGGTCAATGTATTCGTTGATAATCGCGATATGACAAAGGTGGATATCCCCAGCGATATTCGCGAGCGTATCCAGGCTTATATGGATGCAGGGGGTACTAAGCATGGTTAATCTTAATAACCCGCTGCGGGATCCTGAGATGCCCGAGCTTCAGGACTATATCGACGATATCGGCAATCGCGTGCGCGGGCTGCGAGCTAAGCGTGGCATGACGCGTAAAGATCTGTCAAAGCACTCAGATGTATCTGAGCGTTATCTCGCTCAGCTTGAATCCGGTAAAGCGAACATCACCCTCGCCGTTCTCTGGCGTGTCGCTGAAGCTTTTGATATCCCCTTCTCGGCACTGATCCCCGATACTCAGCGGGATCAGGTCAGTCCGTTGCTGACCAACTTCGTTGCACAGCTTAATCAGGAACAGCAGCTCACTGCACTGCAGATACTCAAGCGCCGCTTCAAGGAGCAACTGGATGCCGGACACGGTATCGCGCTGATCGGACTGCGTGGAGCCGGCAAATCTACAATGGCAAAAATGTTAGCAGAACAGACCGGATGTAAGTTTGTTCGGCTTACCTCGCTGATTGAGCAGTTGGCCAATATGACCATTGGCGAGATTCTTGACCTTGGTGGTCAAAAGAAGTTCCGTCGCATTGAATCTCAGGCGCTGACCCAGGTACTGAAGATGGGTGAACCGGTTATTCTGGAGACGGGTGGATCTCTGGTCTCGCAAACTGATACCTTCAATATCCTGCTGGAAAACTTCTTCTCGGTATGGATAAAAGCCTCTCCTGAAGAGCACCTGTCGCGTGTAATGTCACAGGGTGATACGAGACCGATGTCAGGTTTCAAAGAGGCGATCGAGGATCTTAAACTGATACTGGAGGAGCGTGAACTCGATTACCGCCAGGCAGATTATGTGCTGGATACCTCTGGCCGCACTGTCGATGACTGCGTTCACGAACTGAATAAAGTTGCATCGCCTTTTTTACAGGTTAAACACTGATCAGAGCGATGCGATAAACTGAAAACTAAACGCGCTGGATTGACCGGGTTCAGCAGCGTCTCAAGATCCGGTCAAAGACGACAATAACAACAAGGAGTCGATTATATGAAAAAGACAGCTATAGCCGCCGCTATTACGTTGAGTGCACTCAACATCTCTGTTGCCAGTGCTGAAACTGTAAAAGTAGGTATGCTGCTGCCCTATTCTGGTGTTTATGCCGCTCTGGGTAATGAAATCGAAGCAGGTTTTGATTTGGGTCTGAAAGAGTTCGGTGCAGGTCTGGATATCGAAATCGTTAAGGAAGACTCTGAAGCAGATCCAGGCAAAGCACTGGCCAAAGCACGCAAACTGGTCCTGCAGGACAAAGTAGACGTAATGTCAGGTATCGTTTCTTCAGCGGTTGCCGGTGCGTTGCGTGACTTCGTCCACGGTGCCAAAGTACCTCTGATGATCACCAATGCGGGTAACGATAGCGTAACCGGTGCAAGCTGCAGCCCGTACATCTCCCGTTTCTCATTCTCTAACAGCCAGATCAACCGTCCTATGGGGCAGTGGATGTACGATCAGGGTATTCGCAAAGTGTTTGCGATGGCACCTGACTACACTGCCGGACATGAGATGATCGACTCCTTCAAGCAGACTTTTGAAGCAGCCGGCGGTCAGGTAATCGGTACTGAATATACGCCTTTCCGTAAAACCAAAGACTTCGGCCCTTATCTGGCTAAAGCCAAGACCTCAGGTGCTGATGCAGTATTCACCTTCTATGCAGGTGGTGAAGCAATCTCCTTCGTTAAACAGTACGACAGCTTTGGTCTGAAAGCAGACCTGCCTCTGTACGGTTCAGGCTTCCTGACCTCTCCGCTGTATGTCAAAGCTGAAGGCTCGGCTGCAGTCGGTGTTAAAACTGTTCTTCACTATGTGCCAACAATCGACTCTGAAGTTAACAACAAGTTTGTACAGGAGTTTCAGGCACTTCATGAAGGCCGTGCACCATCAGAGTTTGCTGTTGCGGGCTACGATGCAGCTCACGCGCTGGCACTGGCGATCAAAGGTGGCGCTAATGACCGTGCATCAATCGCCAGCTCAATCTCTAAAGTCTCCTTCACCGGTCCTCGTGGCGCTGTAGAGATCGATCCGGCAACCAACAACATCGTACAGCCGCTGTATGTATATGAAACCGTTGCTAACGGCGAAGCTCTGACTCAGAAGGTACTGGCACAGCTACCTACAGAGCGCGACCCAGCTAGCGGCTGTTCAATGTAAGTTGATTTACTAGCGTCTGGCCGGGCGTGAGCCCGGCCTCCTTAGGGGCATTTCATGGATCTCGGTTTTTGGATACTGCAGCTGTTGAACGCGCTGCAGCTATCAATGCTTTTGTTTCTTCTTTCTGTCGGACTGACCGTCATTTTCGGTCTGATGCACTTTGTAAACCTGGCTCATGGCGCACTTTATGCCTTTGGGGCTTACGTTGCAGCGAGTGTCGCCAGTGCGATGGGTTACTGGGCTGGTGTTCTGGTGGCACCCTTTGCAGTAGCGGTCCTAGGACTGGTGCTCTATCAGTTTCTCATCAAACGTATGCGTTCAAGCGGGCCTATGGCTCAGGTACTGGTTACCTTCGGTCTGATCTTTGCGCTACTAGATATTACCCGTATCGTCTGGGGTGATCTGGCGCTGGCGCTGGATGTTCCTGAACTCCTGTCTGGTCGTATCGCAATCGGCAGCGTCGAATACCCTGTTTACCGCTTTTTTGTTATGGCAGTGGGCCTTACAGCACTGGTTGTACTCCATCTGACACTGACTAAAACCCAGATTGGCGCAATGATTCGCGCGGGCGTTGATAACGACAAAATGGCGGCCTGCCTTGGGATCAATGTTGAACGCCTGTTCTTTATCGTATTCTGTGTCGGCTGTGCTCTGGCCGGCGTTGCCGGAGCTGTAGCGGCACCGCTGCTATCTGTCGTTCCCGAGATGGGACTGGATATCCTGATACCGACGCTGATCGTTATCGTCATAGGTGGTCTGGGCAGCCTTAAAGGTGCTATTGCAGGCTCTCTGATCTACGGCTTTGTGCAGACCTTTGGTGCTGTATTCGCACCGCAGCTTGCGTCTGTGATGATCTATGTGTTGCTCGCTGGCGTGCTGGTTACCCGCCCAAGCGGGCTGTTCCCTGCGAAAGGAGGTTAAGATGTTTTACCAGACCTCATTACGCTCATTTACACTGATTCTTTTTGCACTAGGCTCCATCTATGCGGCCTTTACTGCTGAATATTTCGGGCTAGAGATTCTGACCGAGATCCTGATTCTGGCGATGGTCGTACTGGCACTGGATCTCGTTGCCGGATTCGGAGGCATGGTATCACTCTGCCACGGTGCGCTCGCCGGAGTAGGCGCCTACTCCTTTGCAGTTTTAGGCACAAAATTCGGCCTTGATCCGTTTATTTCAATGCTGATAGCTGCGCTAGTCACCGGTGTGATCTCCTGGATTATCGGTGCGGTCTGTTCAAAAACGCACGGTATTTACTTCATTATGGCCACGCTTGCCTTTGGCCAGATGGCATACTCCTTCGTATTCGAATCCTCCTACCTTGGCGGCGACAACGGCATGGCCGGGATCTCCCGTCTCGATATGAGTGCGCTGGGTATAGACCTGTTCGATGCCAGGCAGTTTGCGCTGCTTTGCCTCGCGGTACTGATCATCGCCTATCTCTTCTCATGGCGCATTCTGACATCTGGTCTGGGGCGCAGTCTGGTAGGTCTGATGCACAATGAAAAGCGCTCCCGTGCGCTTGGACAGAACATTGTTCAGATCAAAGCACACGTATTTGCTCTCTCCGGTCTGATACTTGGTATCGCGGGAGCTTTGAGCGCACAGCACATCATGTTCATCTCCCCCAACCTGCTCGCCTGGACCCATTCAGGGGAAGCGCTGGTTATCGTGATCCTCGGCGGTCTTGGCACACTGATTGGTCCCATTATCGGTGCTGCTGCTTTTGTGCTGCTCAAACATGAGATCAGCAACTATACAGATCACTGGCATCTCGTTGTCGGCGCTATCCTGATTATTGTTGTGATGAGCGGTGCACGTGGTATCTATGGTGAGATTGAAAACCGTCTTGCGCAGAAACGACGCAAGAGTCTTGTCGCTTCCGACGTTGAACTGAATAAGGATCGTTGAAATGTTAGAAGTGTCCAATCTTAGTAAACGTTTCGGCGCACTGGAGGTCACCAAGAATGTCTCCATGCATCTTGAGAAAGGTGAACGCCGCGTAATACTGGGTCCTAACGGAGCCGGAAAGACTACATTTTTTAATCAACTGGTCGGTGAGATCATTCCTGATAGCGGTAGCATCAAAGTTGATGGTCAGGAGGTGATCGGCTGGTCTGTAGAGAAACGCGCTCGTTTTGGCCTCTCTCGCAGCTATCAGCAAAATACCCTGTTCGACGGACTGACCATTGGTGAGAGTCTCGGACTCGCAGCTTCAGTATCGACTTCGAAGTCGATGTGGTTCTGGAAGGATGCACTTCAGGAGAATGACGTTCGTGCAATTGTTAAAGATACTGCGGCTCAAGTTGATCTTGATCGCTACCTGAATGCGCGGGTATCGGATGTTTCCTACGGGGTTCGCCGCCAGCTGGAAGTTGGCCTTGCGCTGGCAACTCAGCCTCGCGTACTGCTGATGGATGAACCCACCTCTGGTGTGGGTCCGGAGATGATCGGTGCATTCCATAAACTGCTTGGCCGTCTGTCGCGTGAACTGACCATTCTAATTATTGAACACGATATGGATCTGGCGTTTGACGTAGCAGACAGCATGACCGTACTGAACTACGGTGAAGTTGTATTTGAGGGCTCACCGGAAGAGGCTCGGGAGAGCGAGATGTTGCAACAGATCTATCTGGGGACTTGGGAAGATGCTTGAAATAACTGATCTGCAGTCGGGTTATGGCGAGACTCAGGTTCTGTTCGACGTTTCGTTAAATGTTAAAGCGGGACGGGTGCACGCTATTCTCGGACGTAATGGTGCGGGTAAATCGACCACGCTGAAAACTGTTATGGGGCTACTGAAAGCCAAATCGGGTTTTATCAAGCTGGACGGTAAACTGATCTCGGGTAATGCGCCGTTTAAGATAGCCGAACTGGGAATCGCCTATGTTCCTGAAACACGAGATATCTTTCCTTCGCTTACTGTGCTGGAAAATCTCGAGTTAACCGCGAAACGCTATGCTGATCGAGCCGGGTCAGATGGCTGGACGCTGGACCGGGTCTATCAAGCGTTTCCTCGTCTTAAGGAGCGCACAGGTAACTACGGCAATGAACTCTCCGGTGGTGAGCAGCAGATGCTGACGATCGCTCGTGCTTTGCTGATGAACCCCAAACTACTGATTCTAGACGAACCAACTGAGGGGCTGGCGCCTATCATCGTTAAGCAGATCCATGCGCAGTTGAACCAGCTTAAGCAAAGCGGGCTGACCATTCTGCTGGTTGAGCAGAACTTCGGTTTTGCCGCGAGTCTTGCAGATGACGTATCGGTCATCGGTAAGGGGCAGGTGGTCTGGCGCGGAAGTTCGGCGGAGATTCAGGCGGATAAACAAGCCCAGCACCAGTGGCTGGGTGTCTGACACTTTAGGCGAGGCGGACTCGGAATTTTCGTCGTCTGAATTCAGAGTCCGCCGAACCGTTTACTAAACCCCACATCAGCGGGAGGAAGCTCTCCCTGCTCGGTTTCCATCGAGTCCAGAATCCAGCGCTCCGCTGCAGGTGAAATTTTACGGTACAGTGACTCTGTCAGTGCTCTTGCCGCATGTCCCTCCCAATCTTCGGGCAGCAGCTGTGGTGGAAGCTGCGGATCTCTCAACACCAGCTTACGGTATTCATGGATCAGTAGTGTACGTGCCAAAAATGCAGACTGCGGATCAATTCTGGTTTTGTTATCAAGTTCTGTCTCTAACGGAGCAAACAGCTCTGTAAATAGGCGATACTGCTCAGCAAGCTGCTCCAGATTCCAGCTGTCACGCAGACGATTCTCCAGCGCAACACCACCGGGTTCACCATATTGCTGACTGACAAAGGGCACGACCCGATCAGCAATCTCCAGCTCCTGAACCAGTGCAGCCATATCATCCATGCCCGCATTCGGACTGGCCAGCAGGTTGTTGGTCAGCATGCCAAACCCCTGCCAGGAGAGCTGATCGAGCAGACGTTTACGATCATCCGTATCAAGCTCATTGATCAGTAGAAAACACCAGTCTCCGGACCAAGTGTCTCTGGGCTTGCGATAAACCCGACGAAACGCCCGCTCAAATTTCTTGTGACCGGAATCGGTAAGACTGTAATAACTACGACGCCCTACCCGATTGCTGGTTAGCCAGCCCTCCTGAGTAAGCCTGAAGATCGACGTCCGCATCAGGCGCTCATTTATTCCATAGGGTGCGAGTAGCCGGATAAGACTTCCCAGCCAGACACTTCCGCCATGCGGCTCTATGGAATCCCCCCAGACCGTCATAATTAACGATGATGAGCGTAAGGGCTTCTGATTCTTGAACTGTTCAATGATTCGATCGAGAGCTGAAACGTCAGGCATTTAGTTATTCTTCGGCTAGCGATTTATGGCGCACAGATAGAGTTAAAGCGCGCTAATGTAACAAGTTTTTCGTCGAAAATCCTAAAACTTATTAGTTTATCAATCGTTACGGGTAAGATGATAACGATAGTCCATCATACTAAAGCGATACAGAAATCATTTATCTTTTTGTTGATCTGTATCTAAAAATAGTGCACTTTGTAAGCCATCGAAACGCGCATCGCCAGATGAGTCCCTAACACAGGACTGGTATGACGCCAAAACCAACTATAAAAACAAACGGAGCGCTCATAATGAGTTTTGAGCATCTTATCTATTCGGTCGAGGATGGAGTCGCGCTGATCAGCCTTAACCGTCCGGAGACTCTCAACAGCTTCCACTCTGCAATGCATATTGAGCTACAGCAGGCGCTGGATGCTTCTGCCAGCAACCCGGAGGTTCGCGCCCTGCTTCTGACTGGTGAAGGTCGCGGCTTCTGTGCCGGTCAGGATCTGTCTGACCCACTGGTCAAACCTGCTGAACCGATGCCTGATCTCGGTGAAGCGATCAACCGCTTCTATAACCCGCTTATTGATCGTCTGCGCAATCTGCCCGTACCAGTCATCTGCGCGGTCAATGGTATTGCAGCCGGCGCCGGTGCCAATATCCCACTCGCCTGTGATCTGGTGATTGCTGCACGCTCAGCTAAATTTATTCAGGCGTTCTGCAAGCTCGGCCTTATTCCAGACTCCGGAGGCACTTGGATTCTGCCTCGTCTGGTCGGCATGGCCCGCGCAAAACAGCTGGCGCTTCTTGGTGAAGCTTTGACCGCTGAACAGGCTTTCAACTGGGGGTTGATTTACAAAGTCGTAGACGATGAAGCCCTGCGCGAAAATGCTTTGCAGCTCGCGAAACAGCTGGCAACCCAACCAACAGCAGGACTCGCAATGATCAAACAGGCGCTGAATCAGAGCTTTGATAACAGCTATGAGGAACAGATGGAACTCGAGCTCAATCTGCAGCGCCAAGCGGGTAACTCCGAGGATTATCGCGAGGGAGTACTCGCCTTTATCGAGAAACGTCAGCCTCAGTACAAAGGTCGATAACAAGGAGCCAATGCGTGTCTAACACACCTGCAGCTAATGAGATGAGTCCCCAGGAGCTTGCTGAAGCCTGTGCGCAGGAGCTTTTCCAGCGCGATACCGCAACGAACTACCTGAAGATGAGAATGTTTGATGTGGCACCCGGTCAGGCGAGTATTGAGATGGAGGTTCAGCCACACATGGTTCAGGGTCACCAGACCTGTCATGGCGGCTATCTGTTTACCCTCGCCGACTCAGCCTTTGCAATGGCCTGTAACACCTATAACCAGCCTGCAGTCGCTATTGGCTGCAGCATTGAATATGTAAAACCCGGGCGACTGGGCGACCTGCTGACTGCAAACGCAAAAGAGCGCAGTCGTAGTCGCAGTGGCGGCAACTATGATGTCGATATTCGCAACCAGGCGGGCGAACTGATCGCACTGTTCCGGGGTAAATCCTACAACCTACGTGGCACCGTACTACCAGAGGAGTTCAGTAATGACTAATGCACTGATTATCGACGCAATCCGCACACCGATCGGCCGCTATGGCGGCGCGCTGTCAACGGTGCGGGCTGATGATCTGGGTGCTGTGCCGATTAAAGCACTTATTGAGCGCAACCCTAACCTGCCACTTGATGAGATCGATGACCTTATCTACGGCTGTGCCAATCAGGCGGGTGAAGACAACCGCAACGTTGCGCGTATGTCGGCACTCCTTGCAGGTCTGCCTACGGCGGTGCCAGCCTCAACGGTTAACCGTCTGTGTGGTTCAGGCATGGATGCCATCGGTATAGCTGCGCGTGCTATTCGCGCCGGAGAAGCGGGCCTGATGATCGCCGGCGGTGTTGAATCGATGTCACGTGCCCCCTTTGTTATGGGTAAAGCGGAAACAGCCTTTTCTCGCAGTGCAGAGGTCTTTGATACGACCATCGGCTGGCGTTTCGTTAACAAACTGATGGAAGCGCAGTACGGTGTCGATTCCATGCCAGAGACCGCAGAAAACCTCGCAGAAGAGTTCAATATCTCACGCGAAGATCAGGACCTGTTTGCTTATAACAGCCAGCAGAAAACGGCTCAGGCACAGAACTCAGGTCGTTTTGATGCTGAGATTACACCGGTATCGATTCCAACTCGCAAGGGCGAACCGGTAACCGTTAACCGTGACGAACACCCACGCGCCGAAACAACTCTGGACGCGCTGGCGAAACTCAAAGCTCCGTTCCGTAGCGATGGCAAAGGCAGCGTAACCGCAGGTAACGCATCGGGTGTTAACGATGGTGCCTGTGCCCTGCTGCTGGCAAGCGAATCAGAAGCTGAACGCCTGGGACTTAAAGCCCGCGGACGTATTCTGGGTATGGCAACCGCCGGCGTAGACCCACGAATCATGGGAATTGGCCCCGCACCCGCTACGCGCAAAGTCCTGAAACAGACAGGTCTGAGTCTGAACGATATCGACCTTATTGAACTTAATGAAGCCTTTGCAGCCCAGGGTCTGGCCGTATTGAGAGACCTTGGCCTTACCGATGACGATCCACGTGTGAACCCTAATGGTGGCGCCATCGCACTGGGGCATCCGCTGGGCATGAGTGGTGCCCGTCTGGTAACCACAGCTCTGAACGAACTCGAACTTCAACAGAAGCGCTATGCGCTGTGCACCATGTGCATTGGGGTCGGACAGGGTATTGCGATGATTATTGAACGTATTTAACCGCACAGAGTCCAACAAGAAGTTAAGAATAAAGAGAAGAGAACTATGAATACACGCCTAGCTTTCAATCCCCATGAGCTCGACCTGATGGAAACCGCCAGTCAGGACCAGTTGCGCGATCACCAGCTTCGTCAGTTGCAGTGGAGTGTTAGACACGCGTATAACAATGTTCCTCTCTACAAAAAGCGCTTCGATGAGATGGGACTCCATCCGGATGATATTAAAACGCTGGATGATATAAGTAAGCTGCCATTCACGACCAAATCTGATCTGCGTGACAACTATCCGTTCGGACTGTTCGCAACTCCGATGGATCAGATCGTTCGACTGCACGCATCAAGCGGCACCACTGGCAACCCAACCGTTGTCGGATACACCCAGCAGGATATCAATAACTGGGCCGAACTGGTCGCACGCTCTATCCGTGCTGCTGGCGGCAAGCCCGGAGACAAGGTGCACGTATCCTACGGCTATGGTCTGTTCACGGGTGGTCTGGGTGCGCACTACGGCGCTGAACGTCTCGGCTGTACGGTTATTCCGATGTCCGGTGGTCAAACGGAGAAACAGGTACGTCTGATTCGTGACTTTGATCCCGATATCATCATGGTAACGCCCTCCTATATGCTCAATCTGGCAGATGAGATGGAGCGTCAGGGAATCGATCCACATAAACTGGCACTGCGACTGGGTATCTTCGGCGCCGAACCCTGGACTGAAGAGCTGAGAACAGCGATGCAGAAGCGTCTGGGCATTAAAGCAACCGACATCTATGGCCTGTCCGAAATCATGGGTCCGGGTGTGGCACAGGAGTGCGGTGATACTCAGGATGGTCCAACAATCTGGGAAGACCACTTCTACCCCGAGATTATCGATCCAAATACCGGAGAAGTGCTGCCCGATGGTCAACTGGGTGAACTGGTATTCACCACGCTAACCAAAGAAGCACTACCGATGATCCGTTACCGCACCCGCGACTTGACTCGCCTGCTGCCTGGCACCGCCCGTCCGATGCGCCGTATCGACAAGATCACCGGCCGCAGTGACGATATGATGATTATCCGTGGCGTTAATGTTTTCCCAACCCAGATAGAGGAAGAGGTCGTTAAAGTTCCTCAGTTATCAGAGAGTTACGAGATACACCTCCACCGTGATGGCAACATGGACACTATGATGGTTCATATCGAGCTTCGTCCAGAGCACGCCAATCAGACGGATGAGAACAAAACTCAGCTGATACGTGAACTCAAGCATCACGTTAAGTCCAATGTCGGCATCAGCATCGGCGTAGATGTACGCGCACCGGGCTCAATCGCTCGCTCTGAAGGTAAGGCAAAACGCGTATTTGATCATCGTAAGTAAGATGCGATAAACGGATAGGTCTACATCAGGTTATCCGTTACTCCGTTTAAATATGATACGCAAACAACGGTTTATTTATTGTTTGCGTATCATTTAAACGTTAATATTGACCAACTATAACCAACAGATAAAAACCCGAGGTCGATCACATGTATGCACAAATGGTTGAAACCGGCGTAAAAGCGGTAAAAGACAAAGAGCAGATGTCTGCCGAAGAGCGGGCATTTCAGGAAAAGATCGATGCTGAAATAAAGATCGAACCTAAGAACTGGATGCCGTCAGCCTATCGCAAGACGCTGATTCGTCAGATATCACAGCACGCCCACTCTGAAATCGTCGGCATGCTGCCTGAAGGCAACTGGGTTACTCGCGCTCCTACGCTGAAACGCAAGCTTCAGTTGATGGCAAAGATTCAGGATGAAGCGGGTCACGGCCTCTATCTTTACAGTGCAATGGAAACACTGGGTGCAGATCGCGACGAAGAGGTGCAGAAGATGCACGAAGGTCGCGCAAAATACTCCAGCATCTTTAACTACCCCACCCTGAGCTGGGCGGATATGGGCACCATAGGCTGGCTGGTAGATGGTGCAGCCATCGTTAACCAGGTTGTACTTCAGCGTACTTCCTACGGCCCTTACTCACGCGCGATGATCCGTATCTGTAAAGAGGAGAGCTTTCACCAACGTCAGGGTTACGAAATCCTGTTGCATATGATGCGGGAAGGCACTGACGCACAGAAAGCGATGGTTCAGGAATCGATCAACCGCTTCTGGTGGCCGGTACTGATGATGTTCGGCCCTAGCGATGCAGATTCACCTAACAGCGCTCAGTCGATGGCGTGGAAGATCAAGCGCCACAGCAACGATGATCTCCGCCAGCGCTTTGTTGACCAGACTATTCCTCAGTTGCAGATCCTTGGCTGCACCGTTCCTGACCCGGATCTCAAATTCAATGAAGAGTCCGGCCACTGGGAGTTTGGCGAGATCGACTGGACAGAGTTCTATGAGGTTCTGAAAGGAAACGGCCCCTGCAATCAGGAGCGTATCAATACACGTAAATCGGCGATCGATAATGGCGCCTGGGTTCGTGAAGCGGCAGTCGCTCACGCAAATAAGAAAAAACCGAGATCAGCGGCTTAAGCGAGGAGATCACCTATGTCTCAATGGACACTTTTTGAAGTATTTGTACGTAGTAAACACGGACTGAACCACAAGCACGTTGGTAGCCTGCACGCTGCTGATGCCGAGATGGCGATCGAGAACGCACGCGATCTCTACACCCGCCGCAGTGAAGGTGTGAGCATCTGGGTTGTACCTTCTGATGCAATTACCGCAACAACCAGTGACGAGAAAGCGCCGCTGTTCGATCCTTCGGACGATAAGGTTTATCGTCACGCAAGCTTCTATGAGCTTCCCGACGAAGTCGGTCATATGTGAGGTTGATATGTCTAAGTATGATCAATTGACTGAACTTCTGCTGCATCTCGGCGACAGTGCAATAGTGCAGGCCCAGCGCCTTTGCGAACTCTGTGGTCACGCGCCAGCACTTGAGGAAGAAGTAGCGCTGATGAATGTGGGTCTCGACTTGGTCGGTCAGGCGCGCAACTGGCTTGAGTATGCGGCAGAGCGTATCGATGATGGTCGCGATGCCGATGCGCTTGTCTACCGTCGTGATGAACTTGCCTACCGTAATCTGCTGCTGGTCGAACAGCCTAACGGCGATTTCGCAGTCACTATGTGCAAGCAGTTTCTTTACGATGCCTGGCACTACGAGATTCTTAACTCCCTGATTCACTCTTCAGATGAGCGCGTTGCGGGTATCGCAGCGAAAAGTCTGAAAGAGGTTACCTATCACCTGAAACGTTCTGCCGACTGGGTTGTCCGCATGGGTGATGGTACCGACGAAAGTCATCAGCGTATGGTCAAGGCCGTCGATCACCTGTGGCGCTATGTATTTGAACTGGCACAGCTTGATGAGACTAAACAGTCTGTTATCGAACAGGGCATCCTCCCCGGCGGTGAAGATCTTCCAGAGCGCTGGCTAGCGATGGTAACGCAGGTATTCGAACGTGCAACTCTCGGCGTTCCGGCACCGGCACCGAGCATCTACCTGAATGGCCAGAAGGGTCTGCACAGCGAGTGCCTGGGTATTCTGCTGGCAGAGATGCAGTTCCTGCAACGAGCTTACCCTGATGCAAGCTGGTGATCTGATCGCATCTGATTCGCGCCATGCTGCGCCATCGGATGCAGAGCTCGACAGAGCCTGGCAAGTGCTGGATGAGGTGATGGATCCCGAGGTTCCTGTAGTCAGCGTTACTGATCTCGGAATTGTGCGGGAGATCAACTGGCAGGAGCAGCAGCTCAGAGTGGTGATCACTCCGACCTACTCCGGTTGCCCAGCAACTGAGTTCATTGAACAGACGATCAGTCAGGCACTCTCCGAGGCGGGATTTGGTAATCCGATCATGGTGCAACAGCTGACACCAGCCTGGACCACTGACTGGCTCAACCAGCGAGGCCGCGACCGCCTCGAAGCTTACGGTATTGCACCGCCTGTCGGTAGCGCCAGCAAGCGCACTCTGTTGGGCGAGGATCCTGTTGTACGATGCCCGCACTGTAAAAGCGAGCATACCGAACAGCTCAGCGAGTTTGGCTCTACCGCCTGTAAAGCGCTCTACCGATGCATCGATTGCCGTGAGCCTTTTGATTATTTCAAATGTATTTAATGACTGTTGTTCTCCGATAGCAGCAGCCAGGAGTTAAAAAGATGATCCATTTTCATTCGCTTAAGGTCTCCGATAAGCGTCAGGAGACACGAGATTCAGTTTCACTCGCTTTTGATATTCCTGAACAACTTACCGACGCCTATCAATTTGTGCAGGGACAATACCTGACGCTCAAAACAGAACTGAATGGTGAAGAGGTCCGCCGCTCTTACTCAATCTGCAGTGGTGTAAATGACGGCGAAATCCGCGTCGCTATTAAACGCGTACCCGGTGGACAGTTCTCCACCTTTGCCAATGAACACCTCAACGTTGGTGATAGCCTCGATGTGATGACGCCAACCGGTCACTTCTATACCGAACTGGATCCTGAACGTAGCGGTAACTACCTAATGGTCGCTGCCGGTAGCGGTATCACACCGATACTTTCACTGATGAAAACCACCCTAAAGGCTGAACCACGTAGCCAGATCACACTGATCTATGGCAACCGCGCAACCTCCTCCACCATGTTCCGCGAACAGCTGGAAGATCTGAAGAACGCCTATCTGGGTCGCCTTAATCTGATCTTTGTATTCAGCCGCGAACAGCAGGATATCGATCTTTATAACGGCCACATCGATAAAGAGAAGTGCGCCAAACTGTTTTCCCGCTGGATCGATGTTAAATCACTGACCGGTGCATTTATCTGTGGCCCCGAGGATATGACGCAAACCGTGCGCGATACTCTGATTGAATCCGGTGTAGCACAGGATCGAGTCCATTTCGAACTCTTCGCCACGGCGGGTAATGAACAGAAACGCATTGCTCGTCAGGAAGCAGCCGATAGCAACCCTGAGCAGTCTCAGATTACCGTAATCCGCGACGGCCATGCGCGTAGCTTTGAGGTAGCGAAGAACACCAAGAGCCTGCTTGAAGCGGGTAACGATGAGGGTGCAGAACTTCCCTACTCCTGTAAAGCCGGTGTCTGTTCGACCTGCAAATGTAAGGTGATTGAGGGTGAGGTTGATATGGATGTCAGTCTGGGTCTCGAGGACTATGAGGTAAAAGCGGGCTATGTACTCTCCTGCCAGTCCTACCCGGTATCAGACAAAGTTGTATTGGATTTCGACGAAATCTAACCCTGACAAAAGCGCTGCGTTCTACCGATATAAATAGGATAAGAGATGTCGAACACTTCAATTCTACAAAGTTTTATTGCCGGTCAGTGGATAGGTTCAACCGCTGGCCAGTCGCTTGAAAGTGCGATTACTGGCAATACTGTCTATCAGACACATGCTGAGCAACTCGATTTTGCTCGTTCACTCGATTTTGCTCATACCACTGGTACTAAAACCCTGCTTACTATGGACTTTCAGGCACGGGCTAACTGCTTAAAAGCGGTTGCCAAATACCTGATGGATAACAAGGAAGCGCTGTATCAGATCTCAGCGCACACCGGTGCAACACGCATTGATAGCTGGATCGATATTGAAGGTGGCATAGGAACACTGTTCGCCTACTCCGGTCTTGCACGACGTGAACTTCCCTCTGGCAATCTGATCCATGAAGGTCCCGTAACGCCACTGGGTCGGGAAGGTCAGTTTTTCGGCTCACACATTATGGTGCCGCGTAAAGGTGTTGCAGTACATATCAACGCCTTTAACTTCCCCATCTGGGGCATGCTGGAAAAGTGGGCCTGTAACTTTATCGCGGGTATGCCAGCGATCGTTAAACCCGCATCACAGACCAGTTATCTGACCGAAGCCTGTGTCCGTCTGATGCACCAGTCCGGTCTGTTACCTGAAGGTAGTCTGCAACTGATTATTGGTAGCACTGGTGATCTGCTCGACCGGCTTGAGGGTCAGGATATGGTGACCTTTACCGGCTCTGCCAGCACTGCGGCGATGCTGCGTGCCAATAAAAACCTGATCAAGAACTCTATTCCATTTAACGCCGAAGCCGATTCACTCAACTGTGCAATCCTCGGCTTCGACGTAACGCCGGATGATGTCGAGTTTGACCTTTTCGTTAAA
This sequence comes from Marinobacterium sp., assembly GCA_041562495.1. GTDB lineage: Bacteria > Pseudomonadota > Gammaproteobacteria > Pseudomonadales > Balneatricaceae > Marinobacterium_E. The sequence continues at coordinate 20,245 of JBFEXW010000008.1, forward strand.
GAGGTAGCAAACGAAATGACAATCAAGACGGGACAGAAGTGCACCGCTATCCGCCGAATTCTGGTGCCAGAGAATCTGCTGGAAGCGGTTTCTGATAAACTCACTCAGCGCCTTGCCAAAGTATCAGTCGGTGATCCGGCGAGCGAAGGCGTGCGTATGGGCGCACTGGCATCCAAATCTCAACAGCAGGATGTTCAGCAAAAACTGGAAGCACTGCTTGAAAACAGTGTGGCTATATACGGCAAGGGCTCTGATTGTTCCGCTGTTGGTACGAACGTTCAGGGCGGTGCCTTCTTCGAGCCAACCCTGCTGCTCAGCACTAATCCTGACTGTGAAGGTGGTGCTCATGACATCGAGGCGTTTGGCCCGGTCAGCACATTGATGCCCTACCGTGATACTCAGCACGCGATTGAACTGGCTGCGCGCGGCAAAGGGTCGCTGGTTTCTTCGCTGGTAACCCGCAGTCCAGACATAGTTGCAGAAGTCGTACCCGCGATCGCAAGCTGGCATGGTCGTGTCCATATTCTCGACGAACAGTCATCTAAAGAGTCAACTGGACATGGTTCGCCCCTACCACTGCTGAAGCATGGCGGCCCTGGCCGTGCGGGCGGCGGTGAAGAGCTTGGCGGTCTGCTTGGGGTTAAACACTATATGCAACGTGCTTCGCTGCAGGGTTCACCGACAATGCTGATGGCTGCTACTGGTGAATATATTCGTGGGGCAAAAACCTATGAAACCGAAGTACACCCTTTCCGTCGCTACTTTGAAGAACTTCGAATCGGCGAGTCCCTACTGACGCATCGCCGCACCGTAACCGAGGCGGATATCGTTAATTTCGGCTGCCTGTCAGGCGACCACTTCTATATGCACTTTGATGAGCTGGCCGCCCGTGACTCGATGTTTGAGAAGCGCATCGCTCATGGTTATTTCGTGCTTTCAGCAGCTGCCGGTCTGTTTGTAGATCCGGGTGTCGGCCCTGTTCTGGCGAACTATGGTCTGGATACGCTACGTTTTATCAATCCGGTTGGTATTGGTGAAACCATTCAGGCAAGACTCACCTGTAAGACCAAGATTGATCAGGGAAAGAGCAGCCCTAAGGGTGATCCTCATGGCGTTGTTTCCTGGGATGTTCAGGTGACCAATCAGAATGGTGAACTGGTTGCCAGCTATGACATTCTGACGCTGGTTCAGAAAAAGTCTGCAAACTAGCGTTTTTGGGTGTTATGACGCGACCGAAGTTGCGTTATAACACCTAAGACTTAGTCCGAAAATGTTGACTGTTAATATATTAACTATTAATCTGATAGCACCAATTCAAAGCCTTAATGGCCTATAATAAAAACGAGATAAAAGGGCTAAACATTGCATACTTACGCTGTTTCCTGTTCCTCTCATCTGACTTTCGAATGCCAGTGGAGATGTGAACATGACCTTTAATCAATGGCTCAAATCACACTATTCAGAAGCAGGTCCTGTTCGCTGGCTTGCTTTTGGTCTTGAAGCGATCGCTGGTCTGACACTGTTTGGCATGATGGTACTCACCTGTATCGATGTCACAGGCCGTTATTTATTCAACAACTCCGTCGATGGTGCCGTAGAGATCACTCAGATCATGCTGGCGATTATGGTGTTCGCAGAGATGCCCGTTATAACCTGGCGTGGTGGTCATGTAATCGTCGATCTTTTCGATCAGTTTTTCGGACAGAAGATCGTCAGGATGCTTTCTCTTCTGGCGGCTCTGCTTGTCTCCACCTCTTTCTACGTGGTTGCAA
>JBFEXW010000009.1:0-20786 GCA_041562495.1 Marinobacterium sp.
CAATGCTGCATGCAATGAATCCGCAACATCGTTGATAACGGATTGGGTCTGCGATCCTTACCTGCCCTAGGATAGGGTGGCTTGTGATCAACTCCAGGCGAGCCCGTGAATGCAATTTATCCATCCGCCCCAGAAAGATCTCTTTGCGAGTCTTTCCGCACTTTTGATTGACCTCGCTATCAGCGAAAGTGAGCCGGTGATCCATTTGCAGACTCGAACAGGAGAGAGATGCGAATTTTCTCGGGCTAAAGGACTTATTCGCTACGCCCCTAACCCCGACAGCCAACCTAACTAAATCCCGCCACGGATCTGACTACGAACCCGATCGTAGTAAAACTTAGTGAGCTTATTTCGAGTCTGGAGGTCAAGAAACGGTAAGTTAGATGCCTGAGTATTGCGCAAGACTTGTGATTCCTTAGTAGCACCTGCGATTATCGTAGATACCTGTGGTTGATCAAGAATCCAGCGTAACGCCACATCGACTAACGCCTGCCCCTGCGGCAACAACTGTTCTACCTCTTCGACGAGATCCACCCCCTTCTCATAAGGAAGACCATTAAAGGTTTCCCCTACATAAAATGCTGCACCATCTCTGTTGTAATTACGATGGTCACCCGCATCAAATTGCCGGTCTTTTGTCATTTTCCCGGAGAGTAACCCGCTTGCCAGCGGCAGACGTACAATTATTCCGACATTATGCTTAGCCGCTAACGGGAACAACTCGGTTACGGCATCCTGACGGAATATGTTAAATATTATCTGGAGAGTGGCTAGCTTAGGATGCTTAACAGCAAATACCGCTTCATCCATCATCGCAACACTGGCACCAAAATGAGCAATGAGGCCTTCCTGTTGAAAGTCTTCCATCCAAGCCAGGATATCTCCATCCATCAAAACTTCCGGGGGCACACAATGGAGTTGAGCCAGATCTATTCGCTCAACGCCGAGACGGGCCGCCGAGCCTTCCAGGCTTTTACGCACAGCGTCTTTGCTATACGCATTAGGGTAGAGACTGCTATTTTTCCCCACCTTAGTTGCTATAAAAGGTGTCTCACTGAGCGATTTTCGCCACTGACCCAGGCGCGTTTCCGATAAACCATCACCATACACATCAGCCGTATCAAAAAAATTAACCCCATTCTGGCAGGCAGTATTCAGTATATTAGTCGCCATGGCGTCTTCCACCGGCCCAAAATCATTTCCTAGCTGCCAACATCCTAAACCAACCTCCGAAACCTTGAACCCTGTTTTGCCTAATGTCCGATAGTGCATTTTATTTCCCCCTCCTGTTTTTATAATTTGGGAACGCCACACATGGAGGCTTAATTGATCTCCTTCGACTAGGGAAGTGAGATGAACTCTCTCAATTACTAGCTATAGACGCTCTTCGCACCACCCGACTTCTGGGTTTTGAATATAGATGACGAATCTGCGGCTGGTGGCAGAGGCATGCGCACCGGAACGGGTTCAAGGCGCGGAGTGAGGCAGGGCTCGCCGATAATTGTTCGGTCCTGCAAGTCTTGCCAAAATCTTCTCTGCCCCAGTTCATGAATGTAAGAAACAGCACCAAGAATGGGCCAGGCATCGGCCTTTGCGATCTCATAGAACAGAATTAGCCGGGGGCGGTCGCTTCGATTAGGTGCCGAGCCATGCAACAACCGAGCATGATGAACGGTCATGCTACCTGCCCTACCGGTCAGGGTTACCATTTTATCTGCATCAAAGTCAGGATCTTTCGGGTTAATTGCACCGCAGAACACACCATTCATCTGATGGCTGAGTATTGGACCACGATGCGATCCGGGTATCACCTGCAGGGGACCATTTTCCGGTGTGACATCATTCAGCATAAGACCGAAAGCCAGCAGGTCATCATTAGTGTGCGGATAGAACGCCCAGTCCTGATGCCATTCAACCGCAGAACCTCCACCCGGAGCTTTAGTGTTGAGCTTGGCGGTAATCAAAGCAGCGTTATCGCCCAAAAGATCACGCAACACCTCCGTGACACCCGAGCGCTTCAATATCTCGTCAAAATACGCATGTTGCTTGTGCGGAAGTTTGATACGAGTCAGGCGCGGAGATTCGGCACTGTGTCCCTCATCAAGGTCGTACACCTCATTGCTTTCGGTCACTTGACGTGAGGCCTCAATCAAGTCAGCGGTGATCGCTTGCAGCTTTTGCAACTGCTCAGGTGTTACGACGTCTTCGACCATCAGGTAGCCGTTATCCTGGTAAAACTGGATCTGCTCAGATGACAGCATAATTTTCCCTTAAAGCAGTTTGGATTGATCGAGTGATACTCCTTTTTTAGCCACTTTGGTATACCATTTTATTTTATAATGTGACAACATAAAATTCGTGTCGATATTCATTCATAAAAACAAAAAGGAACCCGCTCTATGCCAACTCCTGTAGCCCTGATCACGGGAGCTGCCCGCGGCATCGGTAAAGCAACCGCCCAACTGTTCATGGAAAACGGCTATAAGGCGATCATTCTCGACCGCGATGAACCCGCGCTCAGAGAAACTGCAGCCGAGCTTGAGGGCGCAGTCCCCTATCTTTTTGATGTATCTATTCTTGAAAATCCCGAGAAGATTGCAGATAGGATCCGTAACGAGTTCGGCCGTCTGGACTGTTTGGTGAATAATGCAGGAATCGCTGATTTTGGGCCTATCGAGGAGGCGGATACGGCTCTGTGGCGCAAGATTATGGACACGAATCTTGATGGCGTATTCTACATCAGTCAGGCACTGACTCCTTTATTAAAAGAAAGTCGCGGATCTATCGTAAATATCGCTTCGATCTCGGGCCTGCGCGCATCAACTCTACGAGTAGCTTATGGCACCTCGAAAGCGGCAGTGGCCCATCTGACTAAACAACAGGCCTGTGAGCTTGGCGAGTATGGCATCCGCGCCAACTGTGTAGCGCCTGGCCCGGTCAAGACCAAGCTCTCAGTTGCCGTGCATAGTCCAGAGATTATCAACGCCTATCATGATGCTATTCCGCTCAACCGGTACGGTAGCGAGCGGGAACTGGCTGAAGCGATCTATTTCCTCTGCTCGCCCAAAGCATCCTTTATCTCCGGCCAGGTTTTAGCCGTCGATGGCGGATTTGAAGCGACCGGAGTTGGTCTGCCTGCTCTGCGCGTATAGACACATCAGGCCAAGGAGAGCGAGTCTCCCGGATAGAGGACATTTCCGGGAGGCGATAGAAAAGTATCTACTGAATTGGTGGCGATTAATCGCGGGTTTTCGGCGCAATTACGAGTATTCAAAATGAGTTAGTCACGGTAAACCTTCTGTAATGCCGAGCAGGCCGCTACAGCGATACCCGAGGCATCAGAACTTTTCGCTAAAGCCTACCCCAAGCGAACTAGCCAGGGCCAACGGTCATCATCGGTGAGCGGGGTGCCTTTAGACATCTTTTCGACATCGGACCTTGGATGGTAATCATCCGCATCACGAAAAGCTTATCAAGCGCCCGGGACAACGTCTGGCCTACGGACGATTTTCCGCATCCAGAGCCCCCTTCACGACCATGATCAAAGGCGTTGATCTGAGCTCATCAGATCGATTCGAGCTTGACGAATTCAAAGCTGTCTCATCCCTGTACTCCTACCCAGATTTCAGTTGTTGTTCTTGTCGGTCACGCCTTTCTCAGCACAGCCAGCACTATTACCCGCCGGATATCTTCAACTATCAGGCAATAATTGAGTGATTCAGACAGCGGACTCAATCGTTTCCTTATCAAAACACACCTGAACTTTCATCGCAGACTTTCGATCCCCTGCCTGGTCAAAAGCATCAAGGTAGTGATTAAGACCAAAGGAGTGCGTCAGCAGCGGCTTCACATTGATCAGTCCGTCCTTCATAAAGGAAACTGCTTTGGAAAATTCAGCATGAAAACGGAAGGAGCCACGAAGCTCCAGCTCTTTAGCCGTGATCTGAACCATCGGCAAGCTCATCGAACCGCCCATCCCCAACTGAACGATCACGCCACACGGTCTCAGGCAGGCAATACCATTTATCAAAGCGGCTTCTGAACCAGAACACTCAATCAGCACATCAGCCTGCCCTTTCTCTAGCTTAAGTTCGTCCAGTCCTTCAGGTTTACTGTGCGTATTAACCGTCAGATCCGCGCCTCCAAGTTTTGCAAACTCCAGCGCAAAGTCGGTGATATCAACGGCAACTACCTTAGCCGCACCTGCTCGACGTGCCGCCATTACAGCCATCACTCCGATCGGACCAGATCCGGTGATGAGCACGGTTTTACCAAACACATTTCCCGCGCGAGTCACCGCATGCAAGCCAACTGCAAGCGGTTCAGCCATGGCGGCTTCCTCTGGACTAACACCTGTAGCCGGCACAGCCTGACTGGCATTAATAACGAGCTGAGTTCGAAAGGCGCCCTGTATATGAGGGAAAGGCATCGCCGAGCCATAGAATCGCATATTCAGACAGTGATTCTGCAACCCCTCTTGGCAGTATTTACAGGTACCACAAGGACGAGAGGGAGAGACCGCAACTAAGTCGCCAACCGAAAGGCCGTCAACGCCATCACCGAGCTCGGCAACATACCCCGATACCTCATGTCCCAGAATCATCGGTTCTTTTAGTCTGACATCGCCAAAGCCACCGTGATTAAAGTAATGAAGATCTGAACCACAGATACCACCGCGAGCCATCTGCACTCGAATCTGCCCGGGCTGAAGCGGTTCCGCTTCGATATCGCTCAGGCGCAAATCCCCGGGACCATGCGCAACAATCGCTTTCATTTGAGAATCCTCTTCTTACTGTTCACCGAACCTAAACGAACCAATGGCAGCCATTCATTTTATTAGCCAAATAATTTGAATCGCCACATAAATGGTATACCATTATTCTGAACAACCATAAATAACAATAATTTCATCTTTGGTATTAGAATGAGTATTTTCGATCTGACCGGTCAAACCGCACTGATCACGGGATCCTCTATGGGTATCGGTTTCACTCTGGCACGTTCTCTAGGCGAAGCAGGCGCTAAAATTATTATCAACGCCAGAGATCAGGACAAGCTCGACGAGGCCCATAAAACTCTGGAGAACCTTGGGCTTGATGTCCACGCCCTGCGTTTTGACGTCACAGATCCCGATCAGGTTAAAAAGGCTGTCGATGCTTACGAATCCGAACGCGGCCCGATTACTATCCTGGTGAATAACGCTGGCATGCAGTTCCGTGAACCACTGGAAGACTATCCGATCGAGATGTTCGACCAACTGATGCGAACCAACGTCAACTCCGTTTTCTACGTCAGTCAATCCGTTGCCAAACATATGATTCCACGCGGCCAAGGCAAGATCGTTAACATTGCCAGCGTTCAAACCGCACTGGCGCGGCCTGGTATAGCACCCTACACCACATCAAAAGGGGCTGTAGCCAACCTGACCAAAGGGATGGCAACCGACTGGGCAAAATATGGGCTTAACTGTAATGCGATTGCACCGGGTTACTTTGATACCCCACTTAACGCGGCGCTCGTTGCCGATCCTGAATTTTGTGCCTGGATCGAAAAACGTACACCGGCAGGGCGCTGGGGGCAGATCAATGAGCTAGCCGGCGCCTGCATTTTCCTATCTTCTCAGGCATCCAGCTTTGTGAACGGACAGACCCTCTTTGTTGACGGCGGCATGACCGCCTGTCTCTGATATCTGGAGAAAAACGCTATGCATATACTGACTATCGGACTGGGCTCAATGGGATTTGGCGCTGCAATCTCCTGTTTACGCGAAGGTCTCACTACCACTGGTTTTGATCTTAACCCCAAAGCTGTGCAGGCTTTCAGTGACGCGGGCGGCCAGTCAACAACCGATCTCGCGTCAGTCGAAGAGGTCGATGCTGTACTGATCTTTGTCGTAAATGCAGCTCAGGCTCAATCCGTACTGTTCGATAGCCCACTGTTAGAAAAGCTCAAGCCAGGCGCACTCGTGATCAATTGTGTAACCCTGGCACCAAGCAAAGCGGTCGAGCTGGGCGAGCAGATTGAGGCTTTGGGCTTTCATTATGTCGATGCGCCGGTCAGTGGTGGTGCAGCTAAGGCACGAGATGGCCGAATGTCGATTATGGCATCAGGTTCTGAAGCAGCGATGAGTGCTGCCAAACCGATCTTCGATGCAATCTCTGAGCATGTCTTTGCGCTAGGCTCAAAAGCCGGTGACGGTTCACGCATGAAACTGATCAACCAGTTGCTGGCCGGCGTTCATATTGCGGCAGCTGCTGAGGCGATGAATATGGCCGCTTCATACGATATGGATCTGCATGAGGTGATCGACGTAATTAGTAAATGTGCCGGCTCTTCCTGGATGTTTGAAAACCGGGCACCCCATATAGCAGATGGAGACTACACTCCACTCTCCAGCGTAAATATCTTCGTTAAAGACCTGGGGATCGTAACCGGGGAAGCAGAATCCAAGGGTGTTAGTACACCGCTGTCTGAAACGGCACTATCACTTTATAAAGAAGCGTCAGATTCGGGTTTGGGGTTTGAAGATGACAGCGCGGTCGTTAAGATTCTTGCGCAGCGAACTCATATTAAACTACCGGGGATGAAGTAATGAAATTAGGCTGCATAGCGGACGATTTTACCGGCGCGACAGACCTTGCTGGTCTTCTTAGACGTAGCGGTGCTTCCGTTAAACTTCACTTCGGTTTGCCAGACTCGCCCTCTGACCGGAGCAGTGATATTGAGATCGTGGCCCTGAAATGCCGCACGGAACCGGTCGAAAAAGCGGTGGCTGACTGCTCTGAAGCAGCAAGCTGGTTGCTTGAAGGTGGTGCAGAATCTCTATACTGGAAATACTGCTCAACTTTCGACTCTACCGCAGAGGGGAATATCGGTCCGGTCGCTGAAGCGTTGATGGCAATCACCGGCCAGAATCAGGCACTATACTGCCCGGCCTTCCCCGAGAACGGTCGCTCTGTGTTTATGGGCCACCTCTTTGTCGGCGATCAACTTCTGAATGAGTCCAGCCTCAAAGACCATCCTCTCACTCCAATGACCGATGCCACTCTGGTCCGCGTGCTAACCCCTCAGGTTAAGGGGTCGGTGGGACTCTGGAGCCGTATCGCTCAGGCCGCCGGCCAGACGATTCCTGAAGAGACTCACATCATCGCTGATGCAGTAGAGTTTAATGACCTGACTCGGCTGATTGATAAAACGCCGGAAAATGTTCTGCTGACGGGCGGTAGCGCATTGGCCATGCCACTGCCCAATAAGCTTGGACTGAGTTCAGTTAATCCTGAGCCCGACCCGCAGCCAGCCAACAGGGCGATCATCTTCAGCGGCAGTTGTTCTGCGATGACTCAGGCGCAGGTAGCTCAATGGCGAGCTCAGCATCCAAGCTTTCAGCTACGCCCAGAGACCCTGACTAATGAGGTAATCGAGGAGTGCCTGAACTGGCTTGATGCCCTTCCAGAATCTGAAGTGGGGCTGATCTACGCAACAGACACACCCGAAGCGGTACGTGAAGCTCAGGCATCATTGGGTGTCGCTGAAGCCGGTGCACTGGTCGAACAGGCAATGGCTTCACTCGCACAACAAGCATATCTTCGCGGCTTCCGCCGTTTTGTTGTAGCCGGCGGTGAAACTTCGGGGGCGGTTACCCAGAGTCTGGGCGTTCGCGAAGTAACGATCGGTAAAGAGATCTGTGCTGGTGTACCCTGGGTATACAGCGGCAGCAATGCTGATCCGATAGCACTGGCACTCAAGAGTGGAAACTTCGGTACCCCGACCTTCTTTGAGGACGCCCTGCGCCTTCTGGAGGAAAATTAGTGGATATTCGCGAACAGCTCTGCGAATTTGGCCTGAGTCTCTACAATCGTGGGCTTACACATGGGAGTACCGGCAATCTGTCCGCACGTCTGCCCGATGGTAACCTGATCGTGACTCCGACGGGATGTTCACTTGGCAGACTGACGCCAGAGAGGCTCTCTGTAATAACTCCAGCAGGGGAACTCGTTTCGGGTCCTAAACCGACCAAGGAAGTTCCACTCCATCAGGCTTTCTACGACACCCGGGGCGAAAAAGCGGGTGCTGTCGTGCATCTGCACTCATGCTATTCGACTGCGCTTTCTCTGCTGCCTGCCGAAGATCAATCTGACTGGCTACCGCACCTGACACCCTACGGCATTATGCAGTTGGGCAAAGTGCGTCTACTGCCTTATTTTATGCCTAGCAGCCCCGAGATCGGTAATGCGATTAAAGGACTGGCCGGCAAGCATGCCGCTGTAATGCTGGCGAATCATGGTCCTGTGATCACTGCAAAAAATATTGAAGCCGCTGTCTACGCAGCTGAGGAGCTGGAAGCGACCTCAAAACTTGCCTTTCTTACCCGTGCGCTGGAACCCAATGCGCTTTCGCCTGAACAGGTCGCGACTCTCGTGCGCCAATTTAATGTGGAGTGGAACTGATGCCTCGTTTTTCTGCTAACCTTGGTTTTCTGTGGACAGACCGACCGCTCGCTGATGCGATTCGTGCGGCCAAAAAAGCCGGCTTTGATGCGGTTGAGTGTCATTGGCCCTACGCGGAACCTGTTGATCAGGTACTAACCTCACTGAAAGATACCGGCCTTCCGATGCTCGGACTAAATACTGTTCGCGGACCTCAGAATGCGGGAATGGCCGCATTAGCTGATCAGGTGACAGAATGCCGGGCTGCTATCGATCAAGCACTGGAATACGGTCAGATAATTGGTGCGAAAAATATTCATGTGATGGCCGGAAAATCCCAGGGAGCGGCTGCAGAAAAGGTCTATATCGAGAATCTGAAATACGCATCAGATCGTGCCGGTGAACGAGGAATGTCGATCCTGATTGAACCCCTCAACCCCTATGATATGCCCGGTTACTTTCTGCGCGACACAGTACATGCAGCGGATATTCTGACCGGTGTTAATCGTTCAAACGTCCGCCTGATGTTCGACTGCTACCATGTTGGCAGAACTGAGGGCGATGTACTGAAGCGCTTTGACTCTTGTTTACCGTTAATTGGTCACATTCAGTTCGCGGCTGTGCCTGATCGAGGGGCACCTGATCATGGCGAAGTCGACTACGCAGAGATCTTTCGCCATATCGATGCCAGCGGCTGGTCTGAACCTCTGGGCGCGGAATACAAGGTTGAAGGTGCAACTGAAGATTCACTGGGATGGATGCAGACGTTCGGCGCCTGACTGATGCCTAACTTTAACCATTTAGCGCATAGGTACCATCCCGCTTATTATCATAATCGCGCTTAACTACCCAACAGGACCCCTATGAGTCAGGCAAACACCTCCGTCGTTCTTATTGGCGAATGTATGATCGAGCTTCAACGCCGGGATGGTGTCATTCATCAGGGGTTTGCCGGTGATGTGCTCAATACAGCCACCTATCTCGCTCGCCTGACTCAGGGTCAGTCAGTCGATGTGGAGTTTGCGACCGGATTGGGTGACGATAGTTTCAGCGAACAGATGATGCGAAGCTGGGCGGATAACGGTGTCGCCGGCAACCTGGTCAAGTGCTTCGATGGACGGCTACCCGGGATCTACTTTATAGAGACTGATGATCTCGGCGAGAGAAAGTTCTATTACTGGCGTAACGACTCTGCAGCAAAACGCTTCTTCGATCAGCCGGAGTACTATAAGGCAATTGAAGAATGCGAAAGTTTGTCGATGGTCTATTTAAGCGGAATTAGCCTGGCTATTCTGCCTGAAGCAGGACGAGGCAATCTGTTCAATTTGCTCAATCGTTTAAAAGAACGAGGCGTCACACTGGTATTTGATAACAACTATAGACCAATACTCTGGGATTCAGTTGAACAAACTCTCGCTGTCTATGATGAAATTCTCGCGCTAGCCGATATCGCGCTACTGACCTGGGATGATGAAAAGGCACTACGGGGTTTCCTCCAACCTGAACAGGTGCTGGAGTACTGTGAACAATTCAATATCAGCGAACTGGTCGTAAAATGCGGTCCGGCTCCCTGCCTGCTGCGTACACAGGGAACAACACTTTCAATTAGCGCAACACCGGTATCAAAGGTGATAGACACCACCGCTGCTGGTGACTCATTCAGCGCAGGCTATCTGGCTGCACGTATTCGCGGGATAGTACCGGAACGTGCGGTGCTTTGGGGACATAAGCTGGCTAGCACCGTCATCCAGTATCGCGGCGCAATTATCCCCAAAGAAGCCATGCCAAAGCTGCAGTCTGATTAGCCCTCCAGCAAGGACGTCAACAACCAGAACTATCCGATGGATGCAGTTAGCTGCATTCGATGCCAGAAATACCGCCGCGCCTGCGCTACGGCTATCAACGCGGTACGCCGATCAAGTCTGAGCCTCAGGTCTCCGATTCGCTGTAGACCGTTTGTTACGCTCACGATGCCAGATATAAATACCCGAGCTGATAATGACCATACCTCCAGATAGAGTCCATACCGTCGGCCAGGTATTAAATATCAGTACCCCGACAACCGCCGCCCAAAAAACCTGAGTGTAGATCATTGGCGCAAGGACCGAAGCATCAGCCCAACGATGTGCGATGGTTGCAGAGATGTGTCCGAATGCGCCAAAACATCCTATCGCCAACACGACCAGCCACTGTTGCAGATTCTCAGGCCAACTCCAAACATAAAATGCAAAAGGAGCAAGTACCAGACTCGCGATACCACTGGACCAGACCGGTTGCGTGGAGTTGCTCTCCAGACCAGCGATCATACGGGTCATAATAAAGTATCCTGATACCGTCAGCAGGTTTCCGATACTGAGCACCATCGCAGGATGAAAAGCCGCACTCCAAGGCTGGATAACCAATAAAACCCCGAAAAAGCCAACGCAAATAGCTATGATCCGATGAATACCCACCTTCTCACCAAGAATTGGGATCGCGATTAGCGTGGTGACGATAGGACCGGCGAAGGCGATTGAAGTAGTAACCGTTATAGGAAGGTATTTCAGCGCCCAGAAATTGAGCACTGTGCTCATGAATAGAAAAGTTGAACGTAAAAACTGCTTCGTCGGTACATTTGATCGATAGATCACCAGCCCATGCTGAGGCATATAAAAGCAATTAGCGACGATAAAATGGACGAAATAGCGAAAAAAGACGATCTGGATAACAGGCAATCCAGCCATTGAAAGCCATTTGGCGGAGGAATCAATCCCGGTAAACAGGATGACCGCCAGTATCATCATCATGACACCGGCGGAGGCTCTGTCCTCTAAAGGTTTTACACTCATTTTAGAGCGTCATACCACCATCGATTGCTATGCACTGGCCAGTCATGTAGCGACTTTCATCGCTGGCCAGATACACAACAAGGGAGGCAATCTCTTCCGCCTCTCCGAGTCGTCCCATCGGTTGGCGAGCCACGAACTGTTTCATCGCCGCATCATAGTCTCCGGTCGCTTTTAAACGATCGTGCAGTGAAGGGCTATCAACAGTACCCGGCGCGACACAGTTGCAACGTATTCCCTGAGTAATGTAGTCCGCAGCCACTTGCTTGGTAAGACCAATGGTCGCGGCTTTCGACGTGCCGTAGATAAAACGGTTAGGCAGACCGCGCAAGTGTGAACAGACAGATGCGATATTCACAATAGCGCCATTACCTTGCTCCAGCATCCTCGGCAGGGCAGCTTTGATAGAGTGCATGTGAGCGCGAACGTTGAGGTTCATCGCAAAGTCGAACTCATCATCCGTTGCATCCATTATAGTGCCGGCGTGAACCACCCCCGTACAATTCACCAGAATGTCTGCTTCAGCATCCCTGACCGCGGCACTCAGTGCATCTGTTTCCAATACATTAAGTGCGTATTTTTCGGCAACATCCAGACCTTCCAGCAATTCAGCTTTAAGGTCTGTCGCAATCACATAAGCTCCCTCACGCGCCATTGCCTCGGCGATCGCGCGGCCTATTCCCTGGCCTGCTGCCGTGACAAACGCACGTTTACCTTGCAATCTCATTTAGGACCACTCCCCAAGTGCTCGCTCATCCAATCAACAATCTCGGGGACCATTTTGTCGGAGTCGCCACTATCACAAACTTCAGAGAGTACCGAATAGGTACAGGTGGACATTCGGCTATGCTGCCCAAGATCTTCAGCCATCTGACGATAGTAACCGATATCTTTGCGCGCATTCGCGGCCGAAAACGCCAGATCAATTTTACCTTCAACAGCAAAATTACGAATGAATTCCATCATTCCTGAACGATTAGGGCCGGCAGCAAGCACATTAAATAGTGCATCACGCTCAATTCCAGCAGCATCGGCCATAGCAAAGGCCTCTGCCATAGCTGTTGCACTGGTCATTGCATAGTAGTTGTTCAGAAGTTTAATGGTATGACCATTACCAAGTTTACCAAGGTGGAAAACGTTTTCGCCCAACACATCCAGCACAGGCTTTACCTTCTGGTAGACATTTTCATCACCCGCACACATGATATTCAGCAGTCCGTCTTTCGCGTGAGCTGGCGTACGCCCCAATGGCGCATCCAGATAGGCAGCCTGCTTCTCTGCCAGATCCGCTCCGATCTTCAGCGTAGATGCCGGTAGCGACGTACCGAAATCAATCACTACCTGACCATTTTTTACGCCTGCCAAAACGCCGTCATCACCGTAGATACGCTGTTCAACCTGATCCGATGTCCCTACACAGATCATCACAATATCCGATTGTTCAGCCAACTCTTTTCCGGAGCTTGCTTCACGACCGCCACGGGAAAGCGCTTCTTCAACACCGGTACGATCACGATGACCCAGTACAACCAGCTCGTAATTCGCTTTCTGAAGACATTCAACCATTGCCCGACCCATAAGGCCAAGTCCAATAAATCCAATCACCATTACATTACTGCTCCTACTTGCCATGGCACAAACTCGTAGTCTCCGAGCCCCTGCGCTTCTGATTTAGACGCCTGACCTGAAGCCACTTTCAGCCAAAGAGAGTAGATCTCACGACCTATATCTTCGACCGATGCTCCTTCGCTCAGAATACGCCCCGCATTCACATCCATATCCTCAACCATATGAGTATACATTTGTGTATTTGTTGCAATTTTAACCGTTGGTGACGGCTTAGAACCAAACGCAGAACCACGACCTGTGGTGAACGTCACCAGATTACAGCCACCCGCAATCTGCCCAGTCACACTTGCCGGGTCATAACCAGGGCTATCCATGAAGTTGAAGCCTTTGGTTTTGATCGGTTCCGCATACTTATAGACCCCGACCAAAGGCGTCGTACCACCTTTAGCAACAGCGCCCAGGGACTTTTCAAGTATTGTGGTCAATCCGCCTTTCTTGTTACCCGGTGATGGGTTGTTATCCATACTGCCTTTGTTTCGCTCGGTGTAGTCCTCCCACCAACGAATCAGACTGATTAGATGTCCACCTACCTCAGTACTAACCG
Organism: Marinobacterium sp.; assembly: GCA_041562495.1. Taxonomy (GTDB): domain Bacteria; phylum Pseudomonadota; class Gammaproteobacteria; order Pseudomonadales; family Balneatricaceae; genus Marinobacterium_E. The sequence goes on from JBFEXW010000009.1 coordinate 13,425, forward strand.
CACGTGCAGTCAACAGATGCTCAGCACCATATACTTCTGGTGTCTCAGCCAGAACAACAGCTCCACCCTGTGCAACCAACAGATCACTGGCATGGCCCAGTGCCGGGTTTGCGGTGATGCCCGACCAGGCATCCGAACCGCCACACTGAAGTGCAACCATCAGTTCTGAAGCAGGACAGGGCTCGCGTTTCGCTTCGTTTACTAGGGGTAGCATCGCTTCCACCTGAGCAATGCCAGCCTCAACCGTTTTGCGAAGCCCTCCCACATCCTGAATATTCATAGTCTGAAAAAGCGGGTTTTGAGAAAGCCCATAGTGTTCCAGAAGTCGGTCGATCTGCATGGTTTCACAGCCAAGGCCAGCAATCAGCGCACCTCCGACATTAGGGTTATGCACATACCCCCAGAGGACGCGTTGCAGAAATGCGAAACCGGTTCCGTCCCCACCCATCGCACAGCCAGTGCCGTGTACAAAAGCAACTACGCCGTCTACATCAGGGTAGTCAGCAAGACGCTCTTCCGTGAAATGCTGGGCAATCATCCTAGCCGCTGTTGCCGAGCAATTTACGCTGGTAAGAACAGCAATATAGTTACGTGTTCCTACTCGACCATCGGCTCTCCGGTAACCCATAAAAGTATCCGGCGTTTCAACCTTGTCGACTTCTCTCAAATTCGTTGAGAAATCGTAAACAGCACTAACATTTCTGAATTCCAGATTGTGACTATGCACGTGTGACCCTGCTTTGATATCGCAAGCTGCATAGCCAATTACCTGTGCATACTTATAGACAGGCTCACCCTGGCGAATGTCGCAGGCCGCAATTTTATGTCCCTGCGGAATCGTTTCTATCGCACCCTCTTCCCCTACATCAAGGGGTTTAATAGCCACAAGAACATTGTCTAACTGTGATAAGCGAACCGTACTCATACTGCCCTCATTAACTCTGGCAACAAAGATTATTTAAACGATCTATGGCGCTTCATATGAAGCGCCATTTAATGTTTCCCGAAGGATTAGTCGAGAAGGATAGTCACAAGCTCTGGCCATACCACCAGCAGAGACAATGCAGTCAACTGCAGGCCGATGAACGGCAGGAAGCCACGGAAAATCTGAGTCAGCGTTATATTAGCTGGTGCCACAGACTTGAGGTAGAAGGCTGCCGGACCGAAAGGTGGCGACAGGAAGCTCACCTGCATGTTCATACAGAACACCACACCAAACCAGATCGCAACCTGACGGGGTTCCAGTGCTGTACCAAAGAAGCCGATCTCCTCAACCGGGAGTTTCATAACAATCGGCAGGAATACTGGCATGATTAACAGTACGATACCCACCCAGTCCATGAACATACCCATGATCAGGAAGATCACCATCATTGTCAGGATGATGCCCATGGTTGGCAATTCAGCCGCAACAATCATGTTCGCGACATAGGTAGGACCACCGGCCAACGTGTAGGCAGCAGCCAACGCCGCAGCACCAATGGTTACCCAGATGATGGTACCGGTAGACTTGAGCGTACGTACGAGAGAGTCCCAGACTACCTCGAAAGACATCTCTTTACGGATAACACCCAGTACTAATACGCAGATTACGCCCATACCTGCGGCTTCGGTGATACCGGTAATACCCATATAGATAGACCCGAGTACCACACCGATAACGATAATAGGCGCTACCAAACCACGCCCCATCTCCCAGCCTTCAGCCGTACGTTCCTTACCTACGATAAACCGAGTGATCACTATCATCGCCGCGAAGAAACCGATTTGATAAGGCAGGTCAGCGACCATTCCCCAGCGCATCGGCTCATCAAGAATATCCGGATCATTCTGTCCGGTCACGGTGAGCAGAAGCGTACGGAAGATCACAACCGCCATCACATACATGGCGAACTTGGCTACAAAACCGAGGAAACGCAACCCTTTTTCGACGCCGGCCGGGTCATCGGGATCAGCCTCTGGCAGAGGAGCAAGAGATGGATTCAAACGTGTCCGAATGAAGATATACAACAGGATCAGACCAGCCAGAACAAAACCCGGCAGGAAGGATGCAGTGAATAGCGCTTTGATTGAGGTTTCAGTTACCAGACCGTAGAAAATCAGAACGATCGACGGCGGGATCATCGTACCCAATGAGCCAGATGCACAGATAGTACCAATCGCCAGATTCTGGTTGTAACCCAGACGTAACATCTGAGGCAGTGCGATCAAGCCCAGAAGCACAACCTCACCACCGATAATGCCTGACATCGCGGCCATAATCACAGCCATCAGGGATGTCACGATTGCAATACCACCCCGAGTACGGCTCAGCCACATATTCAGCGAGTTGTACATATCGCGAGCGATACCTGAACGCTCCAACAGAGACGCCATAAATATGAATAGCGGTATCGATATCAATACATAGTTGGTCATTTGTCGGTAAACGGCCTGCGCCAGCACCGACAAAGGACCGCTCCCGAAACGTCCAAAAGACACTTCAGGGCCAAACTTCATAACAATAACGAGTACTGCCAGAAACGCCGAAGCAAATCCAAGCGGCATACCAATCGCCAGCAATACAAACATGCCGATCAGCAGTACGATGGAGAGAGTCGCGATATCTCCGACTTTCATCCAGGAAAAAAGATCTAGGAATTCCATGACAGCTTACTTCTCCAAATGCAATGTCTGCTTGATGTGCTCAATCTCGTCCTGATCGATATCATCCATAGGAGAGTGAGACTCGGGCGATTTGTGCCAGTCCGCAATCAGGTTAGATACGGCCTGGATTGCAACTAAAGTAATGATGAGCAGAATAGCTGGTTTAACGATACCCGGAATTGGTGGATCCCAGGCCGTACCGAAGGTTTCCATGCGAGTAAATCGACGCAGGGCGTCCGCATAGTTACCCCATACCAGTGCAAAGGCGAAGAAAACGATTAGAAACGCTGAGGTTATATCTGCAACCTTCTGCAACCATCGGGGCATCAAGTCGTAGATGATGTAAATTCGAATATGGCTACGCTGCTGCATAGCGTACTGCCCGGCAAAAAGGAAAACAAAAGATGCCATCCATAATGACAGTTCATTTGCCCAAAGCGTTGGCGCCGAAAACAGATAGCGTAATATCACTTCATAAAACATGACCAGCACGGTCAGTGCTGTCAGGATCATCGAGCTTCGAGATACAATCAACGAAAGAATATCGAAGAACCCCTGAGGGTGACCCTCTATACTCTCAACAGTATCCGATAGATAAACTGATGCGGAAATCATGCTCCCTGAAAGCAGAAATAGCATGATAGAGACCATTGGCCGCCCTTCCGGACGTATCATTTCATGTACGCCGACAAACTCTTCAGAAAATAAATTTGATACAACGATAACGGCAAACATCAGCAGTGTCATCGTGACAAAGCCAATCATGATCTTCCGTATCGGCTCCCGCATAGAACCTAGCCAGAGGCTTGGAGTATTCATACCGAGGATCCTACTCGTGATTATTATTTTTTTAGGGTTATCAGATCGACCCTAGAATTCAGCAAGAGCCTCCCCAGAGGGAGGGCTCTTTTAAGGCATGTTACTTCAGATGAAAAAGTCCGATTAATCGATCAGTCCCAGCTCTTTCAGGTAAGCCTTATGGCTAGCCACAAGCTCAGCCGTTTCAGGTGTACGCGTAGCCCAGTCATCCCACGCAGCCTGTGCAGCTTTACGGAACTCAGCGCGATCCTCATCAGACCATGCGTGTAGCGTTATACCCTTCGCTTTCAGCGAAGCAGCAGCCTCTGCATTTTTCTTACCGTTAAGCAGCGCAATCTGGAATGACAGTTTCTGCCATGCTGTATCGACGGTACGACGCTGAGCTTCAGTCATTCCGTTCCATACGTCGAGATTACATGCAAGATGGTCAGACGGCATAGAGTGGAAACCAGGGTAAGTCGCATGCTTAACAATATCGTACAAGCCCAAACCTACGTTGTTGTACAGGCCTGATGCGTCGGCTCCGTCGATGATGCCGGTTTCAAGTGCAGTAAAGATCTCGGTAAAGTCCATTACAATTGGAGACGCGCCCAGCTTCTCGAATATCTCGGTTTCCATTCCTGGTGGTGACCGGAACTTCCAGCCTTTCAGGTCATCAATGCCTCGAATCGGCTTAGATGAGGACATCGATTCTTGGCCGTAAATAGACCAGCCGATCAACTGCATGTTCTGTGCGTTATACAGCTCCTGTGCAGCGTCATATCCACCGCCGTAGTACAGCCAGGAGTACTGCTGCCAAGGGGTTTCATAACCACCCATGATGTCGCCGACAAACTGGAAAGCAGGATTTTTACCAGTCTGATAAGCACCGCCAGTCGCATCGCAATCGAGGATACCGTTGATTGCCGCATCAAAGGTTTCAGTTGATCCTACAACTGAAGATGAATAGAACATCTCTATAGTGATATCACCATTAGACATAGTCTGAACATCATCAGCCCACTGTGCCAATAACTGGCCAGTTGGGTGTTCAGTCGCATAGTGGGTTTGCACACGTAATGTAATTGGATCAGCAAGAGCAGCTGTGGAGACGGCCGCAGCAACAGCAGTTACGAGAATGGATTTTTTCAGGCTCATACCATCTTTCTCCGTTTTTTTGGTGCCGCGAATTGACACCATTTTTATTTTTATCTTGCCCCAAAAATTTTGAGGTGACTTGAATCCTATACAAAATATTTTTACATTGGTATACCATTTTGAAAAAAAGTAACCGCGACATACAAGACTTGCAACCGTTTGGTATGCCAGATAACAAGTTGCTAAAAAAGAAATCTCAGGGTTAACTAACTGTATTTCGTTTTGGCAAGTGATGGAGAGAGCTACGCAGTTATGTCGGGAAATACGTTATCAGAAACAATTGCGTCGCATCTTCGCCGCAGTATTTTACGGGGCGAATTAAAGCCAGGAAGCTCGATAAAAGAGCGCGATAACGCTGCCGCGCTGGGAGCAAGCCGCACACCAATGCGGGAAGCGATCCGCATTCTCGCTAAAGAAGGCCTGGTTGAGCTAAGAAAAGCGCGCAGCCCCATTGTTATTCAGTATGACTATAAAGAGATTCAGGATCAGACCGATGTAATGCTGGTTCTTGAAAAACTGGCAGTCGAACTCGCTTGCCAGCACGCCACCGAAGCGGATATCAAAAAAATCGAAGGCATCGTCCAGCATATGGCTGACATCTTCGATCACACCGACCCTCTCGACATGTTTGAGATCGATATGAACTTCCATATCGCATTGGCTGAAGCCTCTCATAATCGACCTCTGGCCGAAACACACCGCCAATACATGCAACGGCTTTGGCGCTCCCGATATCTTGCAGCCAGCCAGCACAGAAACCGAGAACGGGTGATCAACGAACACACTCAAATTATTGATGCAATAAAAAACAGGGATCCGGTTGCCGCTGACGATGCAATTAATGATCACCTTAACCATCTGGCCGAAGATGTCCGCGAGGTCATCGAATCGGAAATGAAAGCCCGAAAGACAAAATAAGGATAAATAATGAAGTTACTGCGATTTGGACCCAAGGGTCAGGAAAAACCTGGTGTTATCGATCAGGATGGCAATATCCGCGATCTGTCATCAACCGTTGCGGATTACGAAGGCCAGAACATCTCGCTTGATGCCATCGCTAAAATCAAGGCACTCGATCTGAGCCAGTTTCCGGTTGTTGAAAACCCGGAGCGTATCGGTTCATGCATTGCATCAACCTCCAACTTCTTCTGCATCGGCCTGAACTATGCCAAGCACGCGGCGGAATCCGGAATGGAGCCACCGAAAGAGCCGGTAGTGTTCAACAAAGCCACCTCTTGCCTTTCAGGTCCCTGTGACGATGTAATTATTCCAAGAAAATCTTCAAAAAGTGACTGGGAAGTTGAACTGGGCGTTGTCATCGGCAAAGATGCACTTTATGTAAGCGAAGAAGATGCATTGGACTACGTAGCAGGCTACTGCATTGTCAACGATATGTCGGAACGCGAGTTCCAGCTCGAACGCAGTGGTCAGTGGGTTAAAGGTAAGTCCGCCCCTACATTTGGACCAACAGGCCCTTGGCTGGTTACCACTGATGAAATATCTGATCCACAGACACTCGACCTAAGACTTACGCTGAACGGCGAAGTGGTTCAAAACTCCAACACCAGCGATATGATATTCACGGTGGCTCAGATCGTCTCTCACCTTAGTCAGTTTATGAAGCTTCAAGCCGGCGATATTATCTGCACCGGTACGCCTGAAGGTGTAGGCATGGGTATGAAACCGCAACGTTTCCTCAAGCCAGGCGAAACCATGGAGCTTGAAATCGCAGGACTGGGCACCCAGAAACAGACCACGGCGGCAGCAAACTAAGCGCATTAAAACCCTACAAACAACAGCCACTTAGGGTATTTACAGTACCTGAAGACGATACAGGATCGCTGAAGCGGCTACGAATAGCGGTTTGCAGGGCCTTCGAGTGAAGGCCCTTTTTGTACCTACAGTACGTCCCGTATCCGATTGATCGCGCGTTCTATGTTTTCCATCGAGTTCGCATAGGAAAAACGCACATAGCCCTCACCCCAGGCACCGAAGGCTGTTCCACTGACCGTCGCGACGCCCGCCTGTTCAAGGAACTTGTTCTGCGCTTGAGTCGAACTCATGCCAGTCCCGGTAATGTTGGGGAATGCGTAGAACGCACCGGCAGCATCAGTGCAGGTTACACCTGGCAGACTATTCAGTTCACGGACAATCAGTTCTCGACGCTGATCAAACTGCACCATCATATCCGCAACTGCATCTTGCGGCCCCTCAAGCGCAGCAATGCCTGCGAACTGAGTGGCAGCATTTACACAGGAATGATCATTAATACACAGGCGGGTAACATGTGGCACACAGGAATCAGGCCACACTGCATATCCCAGACGCCAGCCGGTCATTGCATAGGTTTTAGACCAGCCATCCAACATAATCAGACGATCCCGAATCTCAGGATATTGAAGCAGACTGACATGTTCGCGCCCACCATAAAGCATGTTCGAATAGATCTCATCTGACAACAGCGCAACATGCGGGTGATCCATCAACCCGGCTACCAGCTTATCAATCTCCGCACGAGGCGTGACACCTCCAGTCGGGTTGGCTGGCGAATTGATAATAATCAGACGAGTCTTCTCAGTAATCTGAGAGAGCAGCTCTTCGGCAGAGAACGCGAAGCCGTTCTCCTCTTTTAACGCGATCGGCACTGGCGTCGCGCCGGAGTAACGAATAACCGATTTGTAAATCGGGAAGCCGGGATTGGGGTACATGATCTCGACACCTGGCTGACCAAACAGCAAGACCGCAAAGAACATACTCGGC
>JBFEXW010000010.1:0-20069 GCA_041562495.1 Marinobacterium sp.
GAGAATGAACCATTATTTTACGACTGCTGTTCCCATCTAATTCTTTTTGCAGTAGTGGCGCTGTAGATGTGTCCTGCGGTGCCGACAATGTAGATATACGGACTCGGGTACCGCAAAATCCGTAACAACCATACGTTTAACTATAGAACAAATTTTTACTTCATTGAGTCGCTACTCAAGCACTCCATCGCCAGCAAAAAGATAGAGATCAGAGCAGGCAAAAATACGCAGATTGATGCTTACTTTGCGGCGCCAAAGCTGCAGGTACCGGAAGTTATTGAGTCCACCAAGGCAACATTGGAAGATATCGAGATACAGAAAAACTCGATGTACGGGCGCTGGCTGACGAGTTAGGTAAGGTCGCCGAAGCAGCGCGCCTAAACGGCGTATCTCGCGATACTATTTACCGTCATCATAAGCTAGTTAAACGATCTGGAATCAATGCTCTAAAACTCCAGGAGACACCTGACCTTGATCACAAAAATCGTACCGATAGAGCCATTGAAGAAATCGTAATTGAGTTCTCAATGAACAATCCACACCTCGGTCAAAATCAGGTATTACAGCGACGAAAAGTAGAGATGGCGATATCAATCAATACACGCTAGCGGTGTGCGTAATATCTAATTAAGAGAAAATATGGATACTATGGCACTACGGCTAGCCAAGGTACTATCGAGCGGCGGCATTGATAATGTGACTACGTCAAAATCGCTTGGTACTTATACCGTCAGCGTCCCTTGGTAATCACATTACTTCACCTTACTATGTACAAAAAAGATTATTAATGACGGCGAGTTAACTGTTTGGAACCTGTGGGCTCGATCTCGCGATGCAGCAGCGCCATCAATTCAGCTTCAGGCCGCCCGATACCGCAGGTTTTAACCAGATCATCGACATCCGCACCCATCTCCATCAGACGAGCCGCCTGATTATAGGCCATTTGCGACGGATCTCTGTTCTCCAGCTCCTGCTGCTTTTCAACCGTCAGATTCAAGCGATGCTCAATCGACTGGAGGCGCTTCCCCATACCGATCGAACCACTTGTCATCGCTTTAATCTCACCCCGGACAACATTGATCAATGCCTGGGTCTGTCGTGACTGCACTTTCAAACGGCGTGACAGCAACAACAACCAGACCATCAACAACAGCGCCAGAAAGCTCAACCCCAGGATCAGGTAGAGTTCAATGGAGCCGGAAACAGAGAAACCCAGATTCATCCCAGCTTCGCTTCAAAAGTTTCGATCAGATAGGGGACATCGATAATCGCACAACGCTCTCCCATATGAGTCCCGACCAGCCAGGCGCGTGATTCACGATCCTCGTTCCAGTTAATCTCATCGTGAGGGATTTGGGCTGACTTGACCAGACCATCACAGGCCAGTGCCCAGTGACGACCATTCAACAGCAGAAAATCTTTATACTGAGCGTATTCCGGCTTGTATTTCTCAGGAATCAGCCAGAGCGCCGTATCAACCACACTGATGGTGTCCCTGTCCGTCTCGACACGGCCGATAATCCACTCCGGCAATCCACTGATACTCATACTGACATCAGAGAAGGAGTATGAGTTTTCCATATGTTCAAATGGAATCGCCAAACTCATACCGTGCATATCGATAATTACACAGTTAACTTTTGGTTGACGTTCTATCGGCGTCAGCAGTGAATGCTTTCTGGTCCGCATCGTAGCAGCAGATTCAACGGATGCAGATGACTGAACCCTTTCTGGGGTCGCTACAGCGTCAGCATCAGGGTGCAGATCTGACTCGACCGATGCCAGCATCGCTGCTGCAATCTCCTCGTCACTCATCGCTTCATCTGCAGTTGCAGTTTCTGGCACTGATTCAACCGGCGTACTCGGCGCGAATGCGCCCTTACCTTCAGATTGCAGTTGATCCAGCACCGCTTCAAACTCATCATCGCTGATTAGATCATCAGATACTTCTGGCTCTGGCTCTGGCTCTGACTCTGGCTCTGGCTCTGGCTCTGGCTCTGGCTCTGGCTCTGGCTCTGGCTCTGGCTCTGCGACAGGATGAAGATCAGCTTCAACCGATGCCAACATTGCTGCCGCGATCTCGTCGTCACTTATCGACTCTTCCTGACTCTCGTCCTGAAGCTCAGCTTCGATAGACATATCGGTCGCAAATGCCCCCTTACCTTCTGACTGGAGCTGATCGAGTACCGCCTCAAACTCTTCATCGGTAATCAGGTCATCAGCGAGATGCGCAACCATCACTGGTGGTTCTGGTTCTGGTTCTGGTTCTGGTTCAACAGCAATATTTTCAGGCTTTTCCGCCAGCACCTCTGCGTCCGTCAGATCCAGTTCTATCACGCCACCAAGATCCGCAGCAGCAAACGCATCTATCTCATCCAGAGGTAATTCAACCGAATCCTGCTCAGTACTCTGATCAAGCAGCAGAGACTCTATATATTCAAATACAACTTTTTTCTGTTTAGACATAACTACTTAGCCCTATCCTGATCAAGCAGCGAGCGAAGCAGATGCGCATAGGAGTGAACCCCTCGGCTGCCTGCGTCCAGCGCCGAAGGGACCAGTCCCTTCATACTGGCATTGCGGAACTTGGTATCCGCCGGCACAACAGCAGTAGACATGTTATCCGGATAGCGGTTATGCAGCTCTCGGAGACTGCTTATCGAAGCCTGAGTTCTGCGATCATAGAAGGTGGGAACAATAGTAAATTTCAGCTTATTTCTGCGTGCTCTGTTGACCATCTCGATGGTACGCACCATACGTTCCAGCCCCTTGAGAGCCAGAAACTCGGTCTGCACCGGGACTATCAGATGATCACAGGCAGCAAGGGCATTAACCATTAGCACTCCGAGCACCGGCGGACTATCAATCAACACATAATCGAAACGCTCAGCCAGAGGTTTCAGCGATTTGGATACCTGAAGCCCGAGTCCCTCTTTACCGACCGCGCGACGTTCCAATGTAGCCAAGGCCGTTGATGCGGGCAGCAGGCTGATCTTCTCCTGATTGGTCGGGATTATCAGATCGGTTGCATCAGGCTTATCGACGTACTCACCCTCAAAAAGGTCATAGACGCTCAACTCAAGCTCATCAGGATCGTATCGAAAATAGCTGGTCAGCGATCCATGAGGATCAAGATCCACCAGTAATACGGAGTAACCCACCTCTGCCAGCAAACCCGCCAGGGTCACTACAGTTGTGGTTTTCCCCACTCCCCCTTTCTGATTGGCTACCGTCCAAACCTTCATCTTTTATTGTTCCTGAGTCGCGTTGATCTCTGCTCGCCTGAAAATAATACCAGTTTCCGTATCAACCTGTTCTAACGCATTATCATCAACTACCGGAGTTGGCACCAGAAGAGATTTAACCGTGTCTTCACCAACACCACCACTGCCGGCTGACAACAGCGCTGTTCGCACCCGTTCATCTCTGGATACCACGATAACCAGGCGCCGGTTCAACTGCTGCCCCTCCGCTGTGCGATTCGAATATTTAGGGTGATACTCACCAAAACCCACCGCAGCCATACGCTCAGGATTCAGACCATCGAGCTGTAGAAGACGCACCACCGCAGCAGCACGCGCTGCAGACAGCTCCCAGTTAGATGGAAAGCGATCCGTTGAGACCGGCTGATTATCGGTATATCCCTCGACATGGATAGGGCTATCGGTTCTTTTAAGTATTTCAGCAATACGTGACAACAGCGGATCGGCCTCAATTGCCGGAATCACATCGCCGGCTTCAAACAGCAGTGAGGATCGAATCTCTATCTGAATCCAGAGCTCATTTCCCTGAATCTCCAGATCGCCCTCTTGAAACAACCCGACAAGACTGGAACTCAGCTTCGCCTGAAGGTCCCGTAACCGCGTCAGCGCTGTCCCATCAGGCGATTCGACATAAACCGATTCACTCGGCACCTGCTGCTGACCGCCCTCAAGCAACCCAACGCCACTGGCATCCCCAATAACAGCGGAGGGATCAGTAGGTGTTCCAACCGGGGCTCGCTCAAAGATAGCGTTAAGGGATTCTGACAACTGGCGGTACTTCTCCTGATTGACCGACGAAATACCATACATGACAACAAAAAATGCCACTAGCAGGGTCATAAAATCGGCCCAGGATATCGCCCAGCGACCTAGATCCGGATCATCCTCTATCGGTCGGCGGCGAGGCACGTCGCTCCTCCAGATATCCCTGCAACCGTTGTTCAACATCGCCCGGAGTATGTCCCTCGGCGATGTAACACATACCATCAACGATCAGCTCATAATACTCTGAACGACCAATAACCAAACGCTTCACCTTCTTCGACAGGGGCAGGAGAATCAGGTTTGCGCTACCGACTCCATAGATAGTCGCCACAAAAGCGGTCGCAATCCCCTGGCCCAGTACCGTTGGATCAGTCAGATTACTCATCACCTGAATCAACCCGAGAACTGCACCAATAATCCCCAGCGTTGGCGCATACCCGCCCATACTTTCAACTACGCGTGCTGCGTGCATATCACGGTTTTCAACGCGCACCATCTCCGTTTCGAGTACGGAGCGAACCACCGCTACCGGCTGGGCATCAGCAAGAAGCTGCAAGCCACTTTTAATAAACGGATCATCAGACTTCTCAACTTCGCGTTCCAGAACCATCAGCCCGGAAACTCTGGAAGAGCGCGTCCAGGCTTTAATCTCATCAATCGTTCTGCGCACATCAGGCTTTTCATCCCTCAACGCCCAGAGCATAAGACTCAACGCCCGTTTAAAATCGCGGCCTGGAGACTGCACGAGTGCAGCAGCAACCGTTCCACCGAGGACAATAATCGCCGCGGGCAGATTCAGCAGTTCGATCAGTTGCCCACCTTCAAGAAGATGCGCGCCCGATAAAACCGCTAGTCCCAGTACGATTCCAAGCAATCCACTCATCAATCAGCCGCCCCGTCTGGCTAGCAGTGGACCTATATCATTCAGATCCAGTATCTGGTCCGCCAGCCCGGCTTTTACAACAGCGGCTGGCATACCATAAATAGTACAACTCGCTTCATTCTGCGCCCAAACCTGAGCACCTTCACGCTTAAGCAACCGCGCTCCTTCACAACCATCCGCCCCCATCCCGGTCAGTATCACCGCCAGCGACTGCTTACCAAAAACGCGGGCAACCGATGCATAACAGACGTCAACGCTCGGCTTATAGGTGAGATTGGCATCGCCTTCGAGAACGCTAACCCGGTTGCGGGAGCGGGGGTCGATAATCATCTGTAATCCACCCGGTGCCAATAACGCACGTCCCGGCTTCAGTTCATCACCGTTTTCCGCTTCTTTAACCGAGATTTTACACACCTTATTCAAACGCTCAGCGAACACCTGAGTAAAGGTGCGCGGCATATGCTGAGCTATCAAAATCGGAACGGGGAAATTGGCCGGTAACTGAGTCAAAATCTGCTGCAGCGCTGCCGGTCCTCCGGTCGATGAGTCGATCACCAGAATTTTAAAATCGGGAACCCGGATCGACGAAGCCTGAGTGGTTTTAGTTCTGTTTTCAGCTCCACCGGTGGCCGGTTTTGTGCCGGCAGAGTGCTCCACAGGAGCGCTCTGCCGGGGTGAGGGTACCGGATCATCCGGCCGCGCGGTAAACACCCGACTACTGGCTGAACCTGCACCTCCGCCGACACGATCGCTGAACGGGTTAGCAAAGGTATGTGTGAAAGGGGTGCGTTTAGTACCTAACGCATAGATCCGTGCAACCAGATCCTTCTGCAATTCTGACTGGTGACTGATCCAGGCACTGGCCTCTTTCGGTAGATAGTCAGCTGCGCCCGCTTCAAGCGCCTGCAGAGTTACGCGCGCGCCTTCATGCGTGAGTGACGACAACATCAACACCTGTGTTGGCGTCTTCTGCATGATCTGACGCACCGCCTCGATGCCGTTCATCCCTGGCATCTCGACATCCATGGTAATCACATCCGGCTTCAGCGATGCAGCTTTCTGCACCGCTTCAATTCCATTAGATGCCGTACCGACCACCTGAATTTTTGGGTCCAGCTGGAGCATCTGTTCGATCCGCTTGCGAAAGAAACCCGAATCGTCAACGATCAAGACTCTGACAGCCATAGACACCTGCCCCAAGCGCCTGTTAAGCCGACGCGTAGTACTTCAAAAGATTTGGAATATCGATAATCAGTGCGATGCGACCATCACCCGTAATGGTTGCGCCTGAAAGACCTGGTGTGCCATGCAGGATCGTTCCCAGAGGCTTGATTACAACCTCCTCCTGACCAACCAGTTGATCTACCACAAACCCAACACGGGTCGTACCGACAGAAACAATCACCACATGCCCCTGATCTGGTAGTGGATCATACTCATGACCACCTACCAGCCAGCGCTTCAAATGGAATAGCGGAATAGCCTGATCACGCACAATGATCGCCTGCTGACCATCAACGGTGTTGGTCTCTGTCAGATCAAGATTAAATATCTCATTAACGTTAACCAGCGGCAGCGCGAATGCCTGTCCTTCCAGCATCACCATCAACGTTGGCATGATCGCCAGTGTCAGCGGTACCTGAATCGCAATTTGCGTACCCTGTCCTAGCACCGAATCAATCGCCAGAGTACCATTAAGCTGGGTAATCTTGGTTTTCACCACATCCATACCCACACCACGCCCCGACACATCCGATATCTCAGTCTTGGTCGAGAAACCTGCATGGAATATCAGGTTGAAACACTCCTGATCACTCAGCCGGCCTGCCGCCTCTTGATCCATCAGACCACGTTCGATTGCCAGCTTTCGCAACTTTTCAGGATCCATCCCGGCACCGTCGTCGCGAATAATCAGCAGGATATGATCACCCTCCTGCTCCGCAGACAGTAACACGTGACCCTCTCTCGGCTTGCCGATCGCTTCTCGCTTATCGGGCGATTCTATACCGTGATCAACAGCGTTACGAACCAAGTGAATCAGCGGGTCTGCCAGTGCTTCAACCAGATTTTTATCGAGATCGGTGTCTTCTCCACGTAACTCCAGCCTCACCTCTTTTTTTAGACTGCGAGACAAATCCCGAATCACGCGAGGAAAACGGCCAAACACCTTTTTAACCGGCTGCATTCGGGTTTTCATAACCGAGGTCTGAAGATCACCGGTCACCATATCCAGCGTAGCCAGCGCCTTACCCATCTCCTCATCCTCCTGGGAAACACCCAGACGGATCAGACGGTTACGTACCAGCACCAGCTCACCGACCATATTCATGATCTTATCCAGCAAACGGGTATCAACGCGCACGTTGGCCTCACCTGAAGCGTGGCTCTGCTTTCCAGAAGACTCTTTCGATGCTGGCGCAGACGGCGCAACAGGCGAGCTAGCCTCGGCATCAAACGAAGCCATTTCAGCTACAGGCGCAGTGAAAGCCCCCTTACCCTGCGCCTGAAGATCATCGAGCAGGGATTCAAATTCATATTCAGTGATCAGATCAGCTCGCGGAGATGGAATGGGCTCTTCATCAACAGAAGAGAAAGCACCCTTGCCCTGCGCCTGGAGATCATCAAGGAGGGATTCAAACTCATCTTCAGTAATCAGATCACCGCCTGAACCTGCGGGACTTACCGCCTTATCAGAAGCAGCGCCGGCCAGATCACCTAAAAGCGCCTCAAAATCATCACTGGCGGTATTCGGGTTAGCAGGTGCTGATTCAGTAACCACCGGTTCAGGTGCAGCAACCGGTGCAGGTTCAGCCTGCACTGCTTTCGGCTGAGCCGCCTTAGGTTGAGATGGCGCAGTTGAAACCTGACCCGCGGCAAAAGCTTCGAGACGCGAAAGCAGGCTGGCCGCAGCAGGCTGAGGCTCATCACCATTACGCACATTGTCAAACATCAGATTAACTGCATCCAACGCCTGAAGCACAACATCCATCAGCTCCGCTGAGACCTTCAGGTGACCGTTGCGTAACTCATCAAACAGGTTTTCTGCCCTATGGCAGGTATCCACCATCGCAGTTAACTGCAGAAATCCGGCGCCGCCTTTGACGGTATGGAAACCACGAAAGATTGCATTCAATAAATCGGAGTCATCAGGACGCTGCTCAAGTTCGACCAACTGCTCTGAAAGTTGTTCGAGAATCTCTCCAGCCTCTACCAGAAAGTCCTCTAAAATCTCCTGATCTACATCCAAGCTCATCAACTGCTCCTTCTAGAATCCCAAGCTCGACAACAGATCGTCCACATCGTCCTGATTCTGTACGACTTCAGCCGCATCCTTTTTAATCTGTGGACCTTCAGCCTTTACTTCTGCTGTCTGTTTCTTATTATTGGATTCCTGCGCATTTTCCGGACTGGCCTCAGTCTCGACCAGATTTGTCCCGAGTTTAGTCTCAATTCCTCTAAGCTGCTCAACTTTAGCAGCCATCTCGATCAGCTTAACTAACTGACCTTCAACCTGTGTCAACAGGGTAATTACCCGTCGAATCAACTGGCCGGTAATATCCTGCACACCCTGTGAAACCACAATCTCTGTTAACAGATCACGTAACTCTGCAACTGTTTTTTCCGACTGATCTCGCAGATCACAGGTGCGATCATAAACACCATTAAGCGCCTCAAACTCATCCTCCAGTTGTCCAACCAACGAGAGTAACCCTTTGAAGCGCTCACTCTGATCATCCAGCGTATCTACCAGAACCAGTGAGCGATCTACACGATCCATGGTTTCATGAGCATTCTTTTCAGTAAGCTCAATCACATGGGCAAGACGATCAGATGCATCGCTCATCACCGCCTGAGCCGCCTCGTCCAATGCCAACTTATCGCTGACATCCTCACCAAAGGCCTTAATTGCCTCATGCAGTCCACGGGTCAGCGCACCCACTTCGCGATAGAACACCTCATGGCGCGCCTGATGCAGAGCATTGATCATCTCGACCGAACGCGGCAGATCTCCGGTTTCAATCGCATCAATCAAACCCTTAGCTTTCTCTAAAAGCACTGTCTGGAGCAGCTCTTGCTCAAGTTCCGAGAAACTTTCCTTACCCATGCCCATACCTGCCAGTTAACGCGATCGGATTATTTTAGACGCTCGAAGATCTTCTCTATCTTCTCTTTCAGTGTTGCTGCTGTGAACGGTTTTACCACGTATCCATTCACGCCGGCTTGAGCTGCGGCAATGATTTGCTCACGTTTTGCTTCCGCAGTAACCATAAGAATAGGGATATGACGCAACTTTTCATCAGCGCGAACGGTCTTAACCAGTTCAATCCCGGTCATTCCGGGCATGTTCCAGTCTGTTACCAGGAAGTCGATACCGCCCCCTTTAAGGATCGGCAACGCCGTCTTCCCATCGTCCGCTTCCTCAACATTATTAAAACCCAGGTCGCGTAGCAGATTTTTAATAATGCGCCTCATCGTCGAGAAATCATCAACAACAAGAATTTTCACGTCTTTTTTCAAGACACTATCCCCCGATAGAAATCTATCACCTATTCTTTCGGTGACCTGTTTACACCTGCCAATCTTTAAGCCGCACTCTTAAGCGCGCTGCCGCCTGACTATGAATTTGACTTACGCGAGATTCGGTAACACCCAGTATCTCGCCAATCTCTTTTAAATTGAGTTCCTCTGCATAATACAGAGAGAGCACCAATTTTTCCCGCTCGGGAAGGCCATCAATAGCCGTTGCCAGAGCAGTCCTGAAAACCTCAGATTCCAACTCACCACCAGGTTCTGGCGAATCTGAAGCGAGCTGTTCACTCGGACCATCCTCACGAGCCTCTGTCAGCTCATCAAGACTAAAAAGCCTGCTCTCTACCGAGTCCTGCAGTAAAGCATAATACTCTTCGAGAGAAACCCCTAATTCCTCCGCAACTTCCGGATCCTGAGCATCCCGGCCTTCACGCGCTTCTACTGAAGCGATCGCTTCACTGATTCGACGCCCGTTACGATGCACCGAACGAGGCGTCCAGTCACCCTTACGAACCTCATCTATAATCGCACCGCGTATACGAATCCCGGCATAGGTCTCAAAACTGGCACCCTTGGTCGGGTCGTATTTACTGAACGCCTCCAGCAACCCGATCATACCGGCCTGAATCAAATCATCGACAACAAGATGCGAAGGCAAACGCCCCAGCATATGATGCGCAATTCGCTTAACCAGCGGAGCATACTGCCGCACCAGTTCGGAATCTGTTCGAAAATCTAACTGGTTATACATTAGGGATAAATCACCTAAGGCCTAAAGCCTCTGCACCAACCGCTCAACAAAAAATTCCAGATGCCCCCGAGGGGCCTGACTCACATGCCATTCATCAACTTTCTTGGCTAACTGACGAAAAGCCGTTGCCGGTTTGCTCCCGGGATACGCCCTTAACAGCGGTTTCTGCTTCTGTACCGCTTTACGCACCGCCTCATCATAGGGCACTGACCCCAGATACTGAAGTGTAACATCCAGAAATCTATCGGTAACAGTCAATAACTTACCAAACATACTACGCCCTTCCTGCTCAGAACGTACCATATTTGCCAGCACACGAAATCGAGTCATACCATAATCGCGATTTAACAGCTTAATCAAACCATAAGCATCGGTGATTGACGTAGGCTCATCGCAGACCACCACGACCACCTCCTGAGCAGCCCGAACAAAGCTGACAACCGATTCAGAGATCCCAGCAGCGGTATCGATCACCAGCACATCCAACTGATCTGCGATTTCGCTAAACGCATGAATCAGTTCCGCATGCTCATGAACACTGAGCGATGTCATCTCCTGCGTTCCGGAGGATGCAGGCACGATCGAGAAGTTTTCATCAATCTGCACCATAACATCGGTCAGCGAACATTCTCCGGAGAGCACATCGACTATATTTCGCTTGGGGCGCACACCGAGCATGATATCAACGTTCGCCAGACCAAGATCGGCGTCCATCAACACAACCCGACGCCCCATATCAGACAGCGCTGCCGACAGATTTACAGACACATTGGTTTTACCAACACCGCCCTTACCTCCGGTAACAGCGATCACCTTGACCGGATGTGTCGAATGATGCGACATGACCACGTTAACCTGCACGCTTCACAGGTTTAAGGCGACGCACCTGAGCAGCCACCCCGACCGGAGCACTCTGCTCAAACTCGGCGGACTGCTGAGCCAAGACAACCGCACGACTAACCAGATCCTTACGGCGGGCAAGCTCAATATCATCTGGCACACGCTGTCCGTCAGCCACGTAAGCGATCCGCAACTGTTTTTCGATCGCCAGACTGAGCGCCTCTCCGAGACTGCCAGACTCATCCATTTTGGTCAGCACACAGCCGTGAAGCCCCAACGGCGCATACATCGCGTAAGCCTGCTCCAACAGTTGACGCTGACTTGAAGTCGACAGTACCAGCAGGCGCTTCATCCGCACACTTGCCCCCGACAACATATCGATCTGTTCCTGTCCCGACGGGTCACGGCGATTCATTCCAGCGGTATCGATCAGCACAATCTTTTTATTGCGCAGCGATGCGAGCACCTCTTCGAGACTGTTATTCTCATCAACCACGCGCACAGGCACATCCAGTATGCGCCCGAAGGTTTTTAGCTGCTCATGCGCAGCGATTCGATAACTGTCAGTCGTTACCAGCGCAAGTCCGGCACTGCCATGCTCAAGCACATAACGCGCCGCCAACTTACCTATGGTGGTTGTTTTTCCGGCACCCGTAGGCCCGACAAACGCGATCATGCCACCGCGATCGATCAACTCTTCACCACTCACCGGCAAGGATTCAGCAAAACGCGTTAACGCGTTTTTCCAACCCTTATCAAGCCCAAGCCCCGGCTCCAAACCAGCAACAATTGATCGCGCCAGATTATTGGATACCCCTAATCGACCAAAACGCTGCAATACCCGATCTGCTGCATTGTCACTTGCAGACGAAACCTGAACCTCTCTCTCGTTCCTGTCAAAAGAGCTACCGATTGCCGAGGCCTGTTGCTGACCCTGCAATTGACTGCTTAGCATCTCTTTCAACTGCGCTATTTCAGACTGCAGACCATCTATTCTTGGATCATTCAACGATTCACTAGAAGACTCTTCACGTGAGACAGCCGTACCCAGAATCGCTCCAAGATCATCACTCTCTTCACTGATCTGCCGATTAGATGAACGACCCACTTCCGGCTGCTCAAATTTAAGTGCCGCTTCAGCAATCCGCTCCCGCGCGCGCCGCAACTCAATATCAAGCTCCTCTCGAGATAGTTCCGGACGCTGACTGATGGAAGGACGGGGCGCTGTACGTTGCTGAGCTGCATCGGAAGACTTACGGGTCAGCAGGGCTATCTGCTCCGCCCGACGCTCATCCTGTTTGGCACGCATCTGCTCCTGAGCCGCTTCATATTCCGACTCCGGAGCGGCAACAACCTCCACACCACCCGCAACACGCTTGTTGGATAGAATAACCGCATCCGGACCGATCTCTTCCCGGACCCGGCGCATCGCTGTTCGCATGTCAGGTGCAAATATACGCTTCACTTTCATCAGTTATCCTTAGCGGCCCAACCAGCCATCTACTTGAGCCCTATCCAACATCGGTCTGTCCACCGACTGTGGCCACTATCGTAACACGTCTATTTTCGGGTATTTCCTGATAGGAGAGTACATTAATCTGATGCTCTCCATATCGTACAAATTTTGCCATCAATGGCCGAACAGGTGCCGATACCAAAAGTATAGACGGTTGCCCAGCCATCTCCTGTCGCTGCGCCGTTTTCGACAGTGAATCCTGCAGACGTTCAGCCATACCAGGCTCCAATACCAGACCATCCTCTCCCGGCTGTCGCTGCTGCACCGAGCTGAGCAGCAACTGCTCCAACTGAGGATCAAGCGTAATAACCGGCAGATCTGCACCCGCGCCATTGATGGTCTGCACAATCAAGCGAGACAGTGCGACGCGCACCGCTGCGGTCAAGGCCAGAGGATCCTGTGCCCTATTCACAGCATCAGCCAACGCTTCCATAATGGTTCTAAAATCTTTCAGCGGCACCTGTTCAATCAACAGATTCTGCAACACTTTAAGCAATACACTAATCGACAGCTTCTTGGGCACCAGCTCTTCAACCAGTTTGGGCGACTTTTCGGTAAGCATATCGAGAAGCTGCTGAACCTCTTCATGACCCAGCAGCTCGTGCGAATGCGCCTGAAGTACTTTATTTACATGAGTCGCAACGACGGTACTGGCATCAACCACCGTATAACCCAGCGTCTGCGCGCGCTCCTTCTGACCTTTTTCAATCCAGATCGCATCCAGACCAAATGCAGGATCTTTAACATTGACCCCTTTAACCTCACCAAACACCTGCCCCGGATTGATCGCCAGCTCCCGATCAGGGTAGATCTCAGCCTCACCCACAATAACGCCCATCAGCGTAATACGATAACCACCCGGCACCAGATCCAGATTATCTCGAATATGCACCGAAGGGATCAGGAATCCCAGATCCTGAGACATCTTCTTGCGTACACCCTTGATACGGCTCAACAACTGCCCACCCTGCATCTTATCGACCAGAGGGATCAGTCTGTAACCCACTTCAAGACCGATCATATCGACCGGTAAAACATCATCCCAGCCCAAATCACGATGTTCCTCCGCCGATGTTTCCTGAGCAGCCTTCTGCTGACTCTCTTCTGCACCTGACTCACCCTCTGCCTCTTCGGCCATCTTGCGTTGATGATTACGCTGAATCCACCAACCCAGCCCTGCTGCTGCTGCCGCGAGTGACAGGAATGCGAAGTGCGGCATGCCTGGCACAACCCCCATCAGCGTTAACACACCTGAAGACACATAAAGCGCACGAGGCGACTTAAACATCTGACGAAATACCTGCTGCCCCATCTCCTCAGCAGAGTTAGCGCGCGTCACCATCACTGCCGCCGCAGTAGACAGCAACAGCGACGGTATCTGAGCAACCAGACCATCACCGATAGTCAGAAGTGCGTAGTACTCAATTGCCGTACCGAACGGCAGCCCATGCTGCATCATTCCGATACCCAGCCCACCCAGAAGGTTAATAACCAGAATCAGGATACCGGCGACAGCATCACCACGAACGAATTTGGATGCACCATCCATTGCCCCATAAAAATCTGCCTCCTGAGTAACCTCACGGCGACGGGAGCGAGCCTCATCCTGATCAATCAACCCCGCGTTCAGATCGGCGTCAATCGCCATCTGCTTACCGGGCATCGCATCCAGAGTAAAGCGTGCACTGACTTCCGATATGCGCCCTGCACCCTTAGTCACAACCACGAAGTTGATAATCATCAGAATCAGGAACACGATCACGCCGACAACGTAGTTACCGCCAACTACTACGTCACCAAACGACTGAATAACCTTACCGGCAGCATCACCACCCTGATGCCCATAGAGAAGAACCACACGAGTAGAGGCAACGTTAAGCGCCAACCTCAGCAGGGTAGCGCCCAGCAGAATGGTTGGAAACACCGCGAAGTCGAGCGGTCGCAATGCGTAGATCCCGACCAGTAGCACGACGATTGAAAGAGCAATATTAAAGGTAAAGAAAACGTCGAGCAGAAAAGGCGGCATTGGCAGAGTCACCATCGCCAGGACGACAAGCAGCAACAGCGGAATACCAATATTCCCCTGTGTTATGCCGCGCAGATTGCCGAGAACCTCAGCCCGTTCCAAATCGCCCCCTTCAATATGTCAAAATAATGTCGCCAGATCCCTGTTATGATCGATCTATGTATCGGAATCTGTCGATGTAGTTATCTAAATATACAAAATTTTGACACTATACGTCACTATCTACCAATTACAATTCAATGCAATTTTTCAGCCAATTTTATGACGTATTTTCAGGAAGTTAGTTTGGAACAAAGGGAACGAAGAAAAGATTCAGACATGCGAGCTATTCATCAACGCGCAACTCTTCAGGAATCTCCAGCTCATTTTCAGCCGGAGGTTTGGGTGCCTCACCGCGCTTAGACCGAGTAAATTCGTGCAACTGGTAAACATAAGCCAGCACCTGCGCTACTGATTTATAGAGCCCAACAGGAACCTCCTCGCCAATCTCGACCGCATAATAGAGAGCCCTTGCCAAGGCCGGCGACTCCAGCACAGGAACCTCATAGGCCTCTGCAATCTCACGAATCTTGAGCGCGATAAAGTCGCTTCCTTTAGCCACAATCTGCGGCGCGCCGCCTTCACCATCGCTATATTTCAACGCGACAGCATAGTGCGTCGGGTTAGTAATCACCACATCCGCTTCCGGCACATCCTGCATCATTCGACGCTGAGACATCTCACGCTGCAACTGACGGATACGACCTTTAACTTCAGGACGACCCTCGGTGTTTTTCATCTCATCGCGCACCTGCTGAAGCGTCATCTTCATCTTCTCGGTGTACGCATAGATCTGATAAGGCACATCAACCAATG
Source organism: Marinobacterium sp. (assembly GCA_041562495.1). Taxonomy (GTDB): domain Bacteria; phylum Pseudomonadota; class Gammaproteobacteria; order Pseudomonadales; family Balneatricaceae; genus Marinobacterium_E. The sequence continues at coordinate 15,430 of JBFEXW010000010.1, forward strand.
CAATCAGGATCATCGCTGCACTAATCAACAGGAATGCCCAGGTGATAATACTGATCGACTGTCCTATTCCCGGCCCGATCGGCAACACCACTAGACTGGCAATATCAGGCTGAGACCAGAGCAGCACCATCACCGCAGTCGCACCCACCAGAAGAAATTTCGCTATCGCCTTACCCAGTTCCACCAGCGCATTTTTTGAAAACATCCGCTTCAAACCGGACAGTGGATTAATACGACTCCCCTTAGGCTGTAACGCCTGACTGCTGAAGTTCCACCCCCCAAGCGCGATCGGACTGATAAATGCAGCCAGCGACACCATCAGAAAGAAACCGAAAAGACTGAAAAAGCTATCCCAAAGCGATCGCAATAGATGCTGAATCATCATCGCAGGATCAGAAATGGACTCCCGCTCCAAAGTAAGATTCATCACCATCATCTGGGAGATAGTATTGGCAACATCAGAACCAAACAGCAGAGCAGCCGCTCCAGCAGCGAGCAGCAGAACAGTTGCAGAGAGTTCTTTGGAACGGGGGATCTCGCCCTTCTCCCGCGCCTCTCTAAGCCGTTTGGGTGTCGGCTGTTCGGTTTTATCCTGCCCCGTTTCTTCCGCCAAGCCTATATCCTCAGATAGGAGCCAATCATATCAAGCACATAACGGGCAAACTCATCATACTGACCAATAAAACCCCCAAGGCTTAGCCAGACAATAAAGATCCCGAGCAACATGGTAAACGGAAAACCGATAGCGAAAATATTCAACTGAGGAGCGGCCTTGGTCATGATGCCAAATGAGAAGTTTACCACCAACAGTGCCGTAACCGCCGGCAGCGCTATCAGCATACCGGCAGCAAACAACCAACCACCAGAAACCACCAACTGCCAGATCGCTTCCGATGCGATCATTCCAACACCAACTGGTAATGCATGAAAACTTTCGGCGAGGATCTCGATCATTAACAGATGGCCGTTCATCAATAGGAACAGCAGCATGACAAGCACCAGATAGAACTGAGAGAGCACCACGACAGAGGTACCATTCGCCGGGTCCGTCATCGAAGCAAACCCTAACCCCATCTGGTTTGAAATCAGTTGCCCCCCGACACTGAACACCTCAAGCAGCAGATGCAGGGTGAAGCCGATAAACAACCCGATCAGAATCTCACGCGCAACAACCAGCCAAGTTCCCAGCGACAGCGCATTATAGACAGGCATCTCTGGCAGATTGGGCACGAGCAAAAGCGTAACCGCAATCGACAGGCCAAGACGGACACGCACTGCAACCAGTTGCGTTCCAATAATCGGCATCGCCATAAACATCGCACCGATACGAAAGAACGGCAGCAGAAACACCCCAACCCAGCGCTCCAACTCCCCCAGATCGACAAACATCGTCCGGCACTAACCGATCAAGCGGGGGATATTGGTAAACAGATAGTTGAACAGATCACTGATCTGCACAACAATCCAGGCACCAGCGAACATAACAGCGAGCAGTGTAACAATCAGACGCGGCAGAAAGCTCAGCGTCTGCTCGTTAATCTGGGTTGCCGCCTGAAACACAGACACGATCAGTCCAACCACCAACCCGGGACCCACGATAACCGTTACGATAATTACTACCAGCCAGAGCGCCTGGCCAAACAGATCTAAGACAACACCGGCATCCATCAGAACACCTGCTACATTCCAAAGCTTGCTGCTAGTGTACCCACGACCATCGCCCAACCGTCAACCAGCACAAACAACATAATCTTAAACGGCAACGAGATAATAATCGGTGATAGCATCATCATACCCATAGCCATCAATACACTGGCAACAACCAGATCAATGACCAGAAAGGGGATAAACAGCATAAACCCGATCTGGAAAGCCGTTTTCAGCTCCGAAGTAACAAACGCCGGCACTAACACTGAAAGCGGAATATCCTCAGGCGCTTCTACAGCTGGGGTATTGGAGATCCGCATAAAGAGATCCAGATCATTTTCACGCGTATTGAGCAACATAAAGCCATGCAGAGGCTGGCTGGCCGCCTTCAGCGCATCAACCGTCGATAACTCCTCATTGAGATAAGGCTGAACCGCCTGCTGATTAATCTGATCCACAACCGGAGTCATAATAAACAACGTCAGGAACAGCGCCAGACCGACCAGAATCTGATTCGATGGTGTCTGCTGCAAGCCCAGCGCCTGACGCAGTATTGCAAACACAACAATAATGCGGGTGAACGAGGTCATCATCATGACGATTGCCGGCAGGAAGGTCAGCAACGTCATCAACGCAAGAATCTGAATGGTTACACTGTAGTTTGCCGTACCGTTTTCACCGGTCGTCACTGTAACAGCCGGAATACCGGTATCAGCCGCGCTTACCCAAGGCGCAACCATAAGCAAAAGTGGGAAAAACAGAGAGACCAGGAAACGAATCACGAACTCCGCCCCCTATTCTGCAGCACCTGAGCCAGACGCTCGGCAAACTCACCACGTCCCTTCTGTTCAGGTGTAATGATCGGCTCCTGATATCTAGCCAGCAGACTGACCGACTGAGCCGTAACACCAAGAAGCAATTGCTCTTCGCCGACCTGCACCAGGACGACACGCTCTCGTGTCCCAAGCGGCATGGAGGTGATCACCTTCATATGACCCAACTGGCCGGGTACTGCATTCATTTTGCGCAGCGCCCAGGCGAGAAAAAATATCAGCGCGACAACCAGAAAAAGACCCAGCAAAACCTGGGAGACAGATTGAACAGACAGCGGCTCGACAGAGGTCGTCTCAGCCGCGCCAGCCAGCGGCATCGAGATCAATAGAGACAAAAGGAAACTGATGCGAACGACCACCATCACTTCAGGCGCCGGATACGCTCTTGCGGGCTGATAACGTCTGTCAGGCGCACACCATAACGATCATTGGTCACTACCACCTCACCATGAGCAATCAGCGTACCGTTAATCCGCACATCAAGAGGCTCCCCCGCCACGCGATCCAGCTCAACTACGGAGCCCTGACTGAGCTGTAGCAGATCACGGATTGCGATCTCCGTACCGCCCACTTCAAGGGTCATCTTAACCGGAATATCCAGTATCACATCCAGCTTCGGATCACCGGGCTCATCAGCACTAAATGGCTGGGACTGATCGATGAGCTCATCCAGATCAACCGAATCAGCCGCACCACCGCCCTGTTCTTCAAGCGCTGCTGCCCATTCGTCTGCTAATGCATCCTGGTCGACTGTTTCGTCACTCACTCTTTCACTCCAACAACCACAGACGCGCTCTCATTCATAACGCCTCTATTCACCTTTAGGAATCGATGCCCGACTCTTGACCTGCACCGCGAGATTACCATGAGCCTGCCCCAACTGACAGTCATACAACGGCACCCCATTGACCTCCAGGGAGGTAAACTCAGGCATTTCCACCGGTATAACATCGCCGGCCTGCAGCTCAACCACCTCTCGCAGCGTCATCTGACGACTCAGTATCTTCAAATTCAGCGCAACACGAGCAAGCTCCAGATCCTTACGCAACACTGGCGCCCAGCTATTATCCTTCTTACGCTGACTCTCCGCGCTACCGGAATGAATCAACTCTTTAATCGGCTCCAGCATTGAATAGGGGATGGTGACATGCATCTCACCGGTACCACCCTCCATATCGACTTCGAAGGAGCTGACCACAACCACATCATTTCCCGAAACTATATTCGCCATCGCCGGGTTCATTTCGGAACCGGTCAACTCAAACTCAACCGGATAAGTCGGTCGCCAAGCTTCCGCCAGATCGATAAACGCCTGCTCGATCACCTTACCAACCAGACGCATCTCGGTATGAGTAAACTCACGCCCCTCTATTTTGGCATGACGGCCGTCGCCGCCAAAAAACTGATCGACGACTCTATAGACCATCTTTGCATCGAAAATCAGCAGCGCGCTACCCTTCAGCGGCGACATCTGAAAGATATTCATACTGGTCGGCACGTAGAGCGTACTCAGGTAATCTGAATACTTCATTACCTGAAGCCCGGTTACATTAACATCTACTGCTTTACGCAGCAGGTTAAAGAAACTGGTACGTGAATAGCGGGCAAAGCGCTCATTAACCATCTCAAGCGTCGGCATACGCCCGCGTATAATACGATCCTGATTTGCCAGATCATAAAGAACAACGCCTTCACCCAGCTCGACCTGCTCTTCAGGCGATTCCTCATCAGCGCCGTCATCGCCACCATGAAGCAGCGCATCTATCTCATCCTGCGAGAGAAGATCTTTAACCGACATCGCTCAGCGACTCCATCTACTGCATCACCATATTGGTAAACAGAATTTTTTCTACGCCCTCTTTGCCGGTCTTATCCTTGATAATACCCTGCACCATAGCCAGAGCATCTCTCTGCATCTTCAGCTTGCCTTCTACCTTGAGCAGATCTTCAAACTTCTCACTGGAGAACAGAGCATTCAACCGAGCGACAATCAGCGGCATATGCAACGTCATCGCATCTGCAATTTCAGGATCACGACTTTTCGCCTCAACATAGAGCTGCATATAGTGGGTACTGTTGTCATTAGAGTCCAATGAGACAACAAACATCGGCTTACCTTCGAGGGTACGCACCTTGGTATAAGTTGCCTCAGCTTTGGCC
>JBFEXW010000011.1:0-19990 GCA_041562495.1 Marinobacterium sp.
TCGACATCATGCCGAAATAGAGCACAAACATATGCGCTGACAAGAGAGGCACACCCGCTTCGATCAAGGCTGGAACCACCAGAGCTGCCAGTAACACGTAGACCGCCATCGTTGGCATACCCATCCCCAGAACAATACTGATAAACGCAGCGAGGATCAGTAGCGCGACCATATTACCACCGGCCAGATCGACGATAATCATCGTCAGATTGAACACCAACCCGGTCGCATTCAGTATGCCGATTACAAAGCCGGCTGCTGCCACAATAATAATAATTTCAACCGAGGACTCCCCCGCCCTCTGAAAGGCTTTAATCACCGCCTTCAGATCAATCGGTGTGTGGGTGTAACTGCGCCAGCGACCCAGAACGATCGTGGCAACAACAGCACTGGCTGCCGAAAATTGTGGCGACTGGCCATAGAGGAACATCAATCCGATCATCACCACAAAGGGGATCAGAAAATGCCAGCCGCGGCGCATGATGCCACCAACTGGCAGACGTTGCTCTTTCGGAATCGCTTTAACCTTGAATCTGACCGCATCTGAGTCCGACTGCATAAACACGGCAAAGAAGAAAAAGATCGCAGGCAGAATCGCGGCAACAGCGATAGTTGGATAGGGCGTGCGTGACAGCTCAGACATCAGGAATGCAGCGGCCCCCATTACTGGCGGCATAAACTGCCCACCGGTCGATGCCACCGCCTCTGTTGCTGCGGCGATACGTCCTTTAACACCAGCCTGTCGCATCATCGGTATTGATATCACACCCGTAGATGCAACATTTGATACCGCACTGCCAGAGATCGACCCGAACAATGCTGAGGAGATAACCGCAATTTTGGCTGCGCCGCCGCGGAACCGCCCCATCGATGCGATCGCAAGATCAGTAAAAAACTGGCCACCGCCATGAGCAAACAGCACCGCACCAAAAACAATAAACGGTATAACCACCGTTACACCGATTGTCAGCGGCGCACCCACCATTGATGTGGTATCGAGAGCAAGATGCGGCAGCAGGTCCTGAAGCTGCCAGGGACGCGCGGTAAACGGCGCCGGCAGTAGATCACCGAACAGCCCATATGCGATAAAACTGGATACTATCAAAAAGAGTGCTATCCCAACCTGTCTGAGCAGCGCCAGCATAACCAGAGGCACCAGCGCACCACCCAGAATAAAGGCTTCTGTGGGATGATAAAAAATCTCTTCCGACAGGATCCGAAAACGTGCCGCCGCATAGATACAGAACCCTAAGGAGAGAAGCACAGCGATCAAGCGCAGGCGAGGAAACTGTCCACCAATACCACCGGATGAGCAGTAGCTCATCGCAAGCGTAAGCCCCAGTATGACGAGGGTGAATTCCTGAGTAAGGAATGCCAGTCCGAACAGATGGCGTGGCAGATCTGCAATCCAGAGCAGCACCAGCGCGATCAATGTGAGAGCGAATGCTCTGCGCAATCCAGAATAGGCGTTTACGGCAGTTTCTGTTACATCAGCAATACGACCCGAGGCGTTGTCGCTATTTGACTGAACCATGCTAATTCACAGCTCCGGATGGATAGAGAGATAGATATTTCCGAGCGTAGCCACCCCGAGGGGAGTGGCTGCACGAAATTTCAGGAATGGATCAGCACCCGAGGAAAAAGCGCGATTACTGCGCCCACAGACCATTGTCCTTGTAGTACTGTTGCGCACCCGGATGGTAAGGCATGTTCACATTTTTACTCATTTTAGCGGGGTCAAGCCCCTCAAGACTGGCGTAGTTTTTGGCCAGCTCTTCCCGGTTTTTAACCAGTGCGGCTACTAGATCATGCACCGACTGATCGGAAACATGTGCACCGGCATAGAGAATGTAGTCATAGGCCATCAGATTGGTTGGTCCCTCAACACCCGTTTTGTGTGCCGCAGGCACCGCTTTCTGAACATAGGTCTGAGGGATCACCGCCTGCATCCGTGCAACTGAATCAGCATCGTCGTTGATCGACAGAAAGCGGATACCGCCCACTGAAGCGTTGACTGCGTTAACCTTACCGGCACCCACAGCAAAGAAACCAATATCGGTACGTCCTGCTGCGAAGTCATCAGCATTGGATACGATGCCTGCGGTAGGAACCGGCGTCATCTCATCCATTGAAACTCCTGCGTTCGCCATAATAGCTTTGGTCAGAATTCCGATGATCTTCTGGCTGGTGTAATCGGACGAGATTCTCTGACCGCGAATATCATTGACCGTCTTCGCCGGGTTGTCCTGCTTGACAAAGAAACCTACCTCAAACGGGTAGAGCACACCGACGATACGCAGATTATCATTGGCATGATCTTTAAAAGGTCCTTTACCGTAAACCGCATTGGTTACTTCAAGGATATTCGCCAGTCCAAAATCTGCCCGTCCAGCATTGACCAATGGTACAACTTTACCAGTACCACCGTATGGCTGCACCGTGTATTGATCGCTGGTTGCATCAGTAGCAACCCTCGCCACGGCTGCACCTATACCGTAGGTTGCAGAACCCTGAGCCGATGTACCGATTGCATAGGCACCGGCAAATGCGCCTGTCGCAACGCTGATGCTACCGAATAGAACCGCAGCCTTAAGAAGTGGGAATTTCATTGGAGCCTCCGAACGCTTTTATTTTTTTATTGCTACTGAGGTACGGTAAAAATGATCTAAATCAACTTTTCCGGATATATATTGATGCTCAAAACAACTAAAAGAGTCAAGACATTACACCGCCATACAGTCTCAGTCTGATGGAAACGAATCTTTTTTACTCATGACTCTTATCTTTACTTCTCTTTCAGTTCTGTATCGCTTTTAAGGCACAAAACAACGCTGGAAAATCTTGGAGCCTCGCCCTAGTATCGAGCTATTCGATGCATTAGCTGCACTCGTTTCGCCAAATTAATGAGAATAAAAAGGGAGCGAACAGATGGCTGTAGGTCACTATATTGATGGTTGCTGGATCAACGACGGCCCTGTCAGTACAACATCAAATCCAAGTAGCGGCGAGCCGGTGACCGAGTTTCATCAGGGTACGACGGCTATTATGGCGCAGGCTATTACTGCTGCCCGGAACTGCTTTGAAAACACTGGATGGCGTGCGCAGGCTCGCAGGCGCGCTGCAATGCTGCTTGAATGCGCCGATGCGATCGAATCACGTCAGGCTGAAATTGCAGCAATGCTGGCGAATGAAAATGGTAAAGCGATTGTTCAGGCTCAGCACGAAGTCACCGCCGCGGTAAACGAGTGCCGCTACTACGCAGGTCTGGCCCGGAATATTTTTGGCAGAACCGCCGAATATGACGCCGGACAACAATCTCTGTTCACCCGGGAAGCGATAGGTGTTGCCGCGGTAATCGTTCCCTGGAATGCACCGGCAACCCTGCTGATCCGCTCACTGGCACCCGCCATCGCTGCAGGCTGCTGCTCCGTAATTAAGCCCGCAGCAGAGGCCAGTGGCACACATCATCTGCTGATGCAGGCAATTACATCCTGTCCCTCGCTTGAAAAAGGAGCCATCGTCTCAGTCAATGACGGTGGCATAGCCCTGTCTGAATATCTCGTCAAAGATGTCGAAGTCGATGTAATCTCATTCACAGGCTCCACCGCCACGGGCAAACAGATCATGGCAAATGCCGCCGGCTCACTCAAACGCCTGTCGCTTGAACTGGGCGGAAAATCACCAGCAGTGGTATTTAACGACGCCGATATCGATAATGCTGTCGCCGAGATCAGTCGCTCGGTGATTCCTCATTGCGGCCAGATGTGCACAGCGATCGGGCGTGCCATTGTGCATCAGGATGTACTGGATCAGTTCACCGCAAAAATGAAGAGTGAGCTCAGCGCGTTCAAGATTGGCCCCGCTCAGGAAAGCAGTACACAGCTCGGCCCTCTGATCAATCCTGCAGCCGCTGCACGCTACGCTGAAAATGTTGAACTAGGAGCCTCTCAGGGGGAGATACTGCTTAAAGGCGAAGTACTGTCAGGTTCAGCTTATCGTTCAAACAGCTTCGTTTCGCCCACGATGGTATTAATCGATGACCGAAGCAGCCGTCTGGTACAGCAGGAACTGTTCTCCCCCTATCTGACCGTAGAAAGCTTCAGCGATCCTCAGGATGCCATTCGCAGCGCAAATGCTACGCGTTATGGTCTTTCAGCAAGCGTATACAGTGAAGGGCTGAGAAACGCTCAGGCAGCCGCGCGCGCCATTAAAGCCGGAACCGTATGGCTTAACTGCCATAACCGCCTGATGGTAGAGGCGGAAACAGGCGGCTATCGAGAATCGGGTGTCGGACGCCTCCATGGCCTGGAAGGGCTGTCTCCCTTCCTTGAGACGAAACATATCTACAGTCAGTTTGCCGCTTTCTAAATACAGATCCGCCTAAGAGAAATAACAAAAAAGGTTCAACACACTATGAATAGCCGTGTACCGGTCGATGCAGAAGTCTTAGTTATTGGTGGAGGCCCTGTAGGATTTGGTCTTGCCATCGATTTAGCGTTACGAGGCGTTTCAGTTCAGATTGTTGAGCGTCACGAAACGATTCAACGCATCCCCAAGGGGCAGAACCTGACACAGCGAAGCGGCGAACACTTCAGACGCTGGGGCGTTACTCAGGCAATTCAGGAGATATCGCCTATCCCCCGCGACTTTGGCAACGCCGGTATGACCGCCTATGGCTCGCTGCTGTCAAAATACCACCACGACTGGTTTAACCGCTCCAGTGTAGCGCCCTACTACGCGGCGAAGAATGAGCGCCTGCCACAGTATCTGACTGAGAAGGTGTTGCGCGAGCGCGCGGCGCAGTTCAGCAACATCAAGGTGCTTACCGGATGGAGCTACAGATCCCATTCGGTTGAGAATGATATTGTCAGTGTCAAAATTGAGGAGACTAAAGGTAGCGGCACACGCAGCCTGACAGCTGATTATCTGGTCGGTGCTGATGGAGCCAACTCAGCCGTCAGGGAAGCAGCGGGAATCACCCAGACAACAACCCCTGGTCACCGACAGAGAATGGCGTTGCTGGTTTTTCAGTCCGCCGAACTGGATGAGCTGCTTAGTGAGTTCAAGGGCAAAACCATCTATAACGCGCTGGGCAAGGAGATGAAGGGCTACTGGCAGTTTCTGGGCCGCGTCGATCTGGAAGGAAACTGGTTCTTCCACGCCCCTGTTCCAGCAGACACACGCATAGAGGATTATGATTTTAGATCCCTGTTGTATCGAGCAGTAGGTGCCGAATTTTCTGTTGAGTTCGAATATGTTGGTCTCTGGGACCTGCGTCTCTGCGTTGCGGATGACTATAGCAAAGGGCCGGTATTTATTGCTGGCGATGCCGCTCACTCCCACCCGCCCTATGGCGGCTATGGTGTGAACACCGGCTTTGAAGATGCACGTAATCTGAGCTGGAAGCTTACTGCAGCACTGCGCGGCTGGGCCGGACCTCATCTGCTCGACAGCTACACACCGGAACGCAAACCGGTATTTGAGTCCGTGCGTGATGATTTTATTCTGCGCATGATCAATCAGGATGCGGAAGCCGTTACCCAATATGATCCGGAGACAGACCGGGAAGCCTTTGAAGCCTACTGGCACAAACGCGCGACCGGAGAAGATGTGGATGTAACCCAGTTCCAGCCCAATATAGCAAGCTCACCGCTGGTATTTGGGCCTGCCGATGGTGTCACGGGTGCGCGAGGTGTTCATACCCATGTTGCACAGGCGGGTTACCATCTTTCACCACAACAGCTTGCAGAGGGCTCCGATGTCTACGACCGCCTTGGTGGTGGACTGATGGGCGATAAGTTTTCACTCATTGCGGTAGATCAGCCTCAGGAGGTGCTGAATGCATTCCAGCGGGAAGCTGATTCACTTGGTATCCCTCTTGCGCTGATCAGCACGACAGAGTGCGAATCAACCGCCAAGTGGGAAGCAAAACTGATTTTGGTGCGCCCTGATGAGTTTATTGCCTATGCTGCAGATTCTCTCGACGGAAGCGATCTGTCTGAAGCGGTCCGGTCGATACTGAAAAAGGCGGTTGGTTTCTAACGAAAGCGGCTGCTGAATCTCAGGGCAAAGCTGATGAGCGGTATAGTGAATAATCTCTACTGCTCATCAAAAGATCTTCAAACGACTAGTTTTTACCGAAAAACTGCATCAATTCATCGGCAACTGTTTCAGGCACCTCTTCAGGAAGGAAATGTCCACACTCCAGAGCCCGCCCCTGTACATTGAAGGCACGCTCTCGCCAGACTGAAAGCAGATCATAGGTTCGATTCACAAAACCCTTAGCACCCCATAAAACCAACAGCGGACACGCAATTTTGGTATCCATATCCTGTTCATCGTGGCGCATATCGATACTCGCAGCAGCACGATAATCTTCGCAGGAGGCATGAATGGCTTCAGGTTGGCTGAAACAGCGAACATATTCAGCCACCGCTTCATCTGCGAACACAGCCCCCGGAGCCCCCCAACGTTTAAGCTTTTCACGAAGGTAGTACTCAGGATCACAACCAATCATATGCTCAGGCAGGCCATCGGGCTGTATCAGGAAAAACCAGTGATAGTAGCCTGTGGCAAAGCTCTGGTCGGTGGTTTTAAACATATGATAGGTCGGCGCAATATCCATCACACAGGCTTTAGTAATCTTTGCGGGATAATCGAGCGCCATACGATGCGCAACACGGGCGCCTCGGTCATGCCCTGCAACAGAAAATTCGCTGTAGCCCAGAGCTTGCATCACCTCAACCATATCCTGAGCCATAGCACGCTTTGAATAGGTTGAATGATCGGGCGTACTGGCAGGCTTTGAGCTGTCACCATAGCCGCGAAGGTCCGGGCAGATAACATGAAAATGGCGTGCGAGTTGAGGCGCCACCTGATGCCAGATAACCTGGGTTTGAGGATAACCATGCAACAACAGTAGCGGACTACCTGAACCGCCGTGAACGAGATTGATCTCAGCTCCGCTGGTCTTTATCTGCGCTCTTTCAAACTCATTCCCGAACAGCATTAAACTCTCCTTTCGGCTTCTAATTCTTTTTGGATATCAGATGAGAGATGCCAACCAGTAAAAGCCCAGCACACAATCCAACGACACCGTTATAACCGACATTTACGAGATCCATCACCATACTTGGCGACAGATGAATCCAGTGCTCCGCTTCAACGATACTGCCAAGATAATGGGCTGCGGAATGGATCATAATTCCGCCGCCAACCAAAAACATCGCAAGTGTGCCTATCCAGGTCAGACCTTTCATCAACACAGGAGCGAACCAGAGCAGAAAGCGCCCAAGCCACGCAACTGAGGGTTTCTCTCTTACAAGATAGAAACCCAGATCATCGGTTTTGACGATCGCCGCAACCGCACCATAAACAGCGATCGTAACTCCGACAGCAATGACCGAAAGTGCAACTGCTTGGGTTACAAAAGGCTCCGCCGTCATCGTTCCAAGCGCAATCACCACGATCTCAAGACTCAATATAAAATCGGTCCTGATCGCGCCTTTTACCTTTTCCCGCTCTATCGCCATCAAATCTGCCTTACCGTTAGCCAGAAGAGCCTTGATTGAGGCATGATCCTTCTCCCCTCCGTTCTTCTGGTGCAGGGCGTGAAGCACCTTTTCAGCCCCCTCAAAACAGAGATAGAGGCCTCCAATCAGTAGTAACGGCGTTATCAGCCAGGGGAAAATTGCGCTAAGCAGCAGCACCAGCGGCACAATAATCAGCTTATTCAGCAGAGAGCCCTTTAATACTGCCCAGACAACAGGTAACTCCCGTGCGGCACTGACACCTGAAACCTGTTCCGCATTCACCGCCAGATCATCACCCAACACACCAACGGTTTTTTTTGCTGCGACCTTGGACAACACTGAAATATCGTCAAGCAGCGTTGCTATGTCATCAAGAAGCGCGAGTAATGAGCCGACTGCCATAAGGAAACTCTCTTGGTAGAAATCATGTAGATCGCAGATCTAGAAAGGCAAAGCCGTCCTAAACAAAGATATTAACGATCACCTGTCACACATCTCAAAAATATGGGTATAGCTGTTTGAGTTCAACTAATTAATTACAGAATCAAACCAATAACAACCCAACCCGCTGTGGAACCAGTTGGACTTACACGCCAAGTCAGATTTAAACCCACTGAATAGATGAAAAACACCGTGATACCCAGCAACCACGTTATACAGTCAGGCGCTCCTGTTCAAACCGGTAACGGGGTACTGCTTTTAAGACTACCGCTACCGTTTGCCCTCGATCATATCAATGTCTACTTTCCGGAAGATGGTGATGGATGGATCTTGATCGATACCGGCCTCTATATGGAAGCGTCTACCGATATTCTTACGCAGATTATCGATAGTCTCTGCGAAATAAAACGACTGAAAGCGGCACTGGTCACACACGCACATGTCTGTTGCATAAGCGCAGCAGACTGGGTCTGCGAACACCGGAATTTTAGTTATGGATCACCGAACCGGAACATACGGGTGTAATAGAATAGATATCGGCGACACCGGAGAAACAGAACAGCGCCTTGCAGTCGCAAGAACTGAAATAGTAAAGGGATATTTTGAGAGAAGTGGTGGGCCCAGCAGGACTTGAACCTGCGACCTGCCGATTATGAGTCGGATGCTCTAACCAACTGAGCTATGGGCCCATTTCAGGAGGCGCTCATCATACAGGCGTATGACGAGCGCAACAAGATGAATAGTAAGGAATTTACGCGACTTTTAACGAGCCTGTTTTATTCATCAATAAAGCTACGCAGATGATCGGAGCGGCTTGGATGACGCAGTTTACGCAGTGCCTTAGCTTCAATCTGACGAATACGCTCGCGGGTAACGTCGAACTGCTTACCAACCTCTTCCAGAGTATGGTCAGTGTTCATATCGATACCAAAACGCATACGCAGCACTTTCGCTTCGCGCGCAGTCAGACCTGCCAGCACGGAGCGGGTTGCTTCACGCAGGCCTTCGCCAGTTGCTGAATCAACAGGAGACTCCAGAGTGGTATCTTCAATGAAATCACCCAGACTTGAATCTTCATCATCACCGATCGGCGTTTCCATGGAGATTGGCTCTTTAGCAATCTTCAGCACCTTACGGATCTTGTCTTCCGGCATCTCCATACGCTCTGCCAGCTCTTCAGGAGTCGCTTCGCGACCCATCTCCTGCAGCATCTGACGCGAGATACGGTTCAGCTTATTGATCGTTTCGATCATATGTACCGGAATACGGATAGTACGGGCCTGGTCAGCGATCGAACGGGTGATCGCCTGACGAATCCACCAGGTTGCGTAGGTCGAGAACTTGTAACCGCGACGGTATTCAAACTTATCAACCGCTTTCATCAGACCGATGTTGCCTTCCTGGATAAGATCCAGGAACTGCAAACCTCGGTTGGTGTATTTTTTCGCGATAGAGATAACCAGACGGAGGTTCGCCTCAACCATCTCTTTCTTAGCACGACGTGAGCGCGCTTCACCAATCGAAAGCTGACGGTTTACCTCTTTGATCTCAGGTAATGTCAGACCCACTTCCTGTTCAACCTGAATCAGGCGACGCTGAGCGCGCTTCAGATCATGCAGGTGAACTTCAATGTTAGAAGCATAAGGCTTATCGCTGGCGATCAGATCATCAAACCAGTTTTCATTGGTTTCATTACCTGGGAAGCTTTTAATGAACTCCTGACGCGGCATCTTCGCACGCTGCGTGCAGATGCGCATGATGTTGCGCTCCTGAGTACGCACACGATCGATATAACCACGAACGCGTGTGACCAGCGCATCATAAAAGCGAGGTGACAGCTTGATCGGAGAGAATGCCAGCGCCAGCGCTTCCAGCGCTTCACCAAACTCTGCGGTATCACGACCCTGCTTAGCTTCAACAGCTTTTACCTTGTCGTTAGCTTCCTGCAGTGCACCAAAGCGGATACGCGCTTCTTCCGGATCCGGACCGCGATCCTTCTCATCTTCGGAATCATCGCTGTCGTCATCTTCATCTTCATCATCGGTATCGTCGTCTTCATCGACCTCTACCTCATCCTCAGACGCTGCGTTGATCTCAGCATCAGGATCGATGTAACCACTGAAGATATCACTCAGACGGCCCTCCTCCTGCAGCGTGAGATTATACGCTTCGAGAATCTCATCAACGCTACCGGGGAACTGCGCCAGCGCAGTCATAACACCGCGGATACCCTCTTCGATACGCTTAGCGATATCGATCTCGCCCTCACGCGTCAGAAGTTCTACGGTACCCATCTCACGCATATACATCCGGACAGGATCTGTCGTACGACCCGCATCTGACTCAACCGCAGCCAGTGCAGCAACAGCTTCATCATCAGCGGCCTCAGATGAATCGCCGTCGGTCATCAACAGCGTTTCAGCATCAGGTGCCTCTTCAGACACGCTGATACCCATATCGTTGATCATGCGAATAATATCTTCGACCTGATCAGGATCAGCGATATCCTCTGGAAGGTGGTCGTTTACCTCAGCGTAGGTCAGGTAACCCTGCTCCTTACCTCGAGCGATAAGCTCTTTGAGACGCGACTGCTGCTGTTCGGTGTTATCTGCCATAGAAATCCTGTGAATATTCATGGTGGACATGAAAAATCGAGCGCGACATTATAGCGAAATATCTTAGTTTTCGCTAGCTCCCTCAGCTAAACGCGCACAAACTCGGTGCCCACCTGACTAGGCTATTGATTGTTCGGGGATTAAATTAAAACTAGACTAAAATGAACCTGTTTGCACAACTGTCCGATCACTTTTTCGCCACCTGACGCGTTAGCAACTGTTGCAGACGCTGCTTTTCCACATCTTGCAATGAACGCTCACGCGACAGACGTTTAAGCTCATTAAGTTCTGCTTCGGTTTTCCGCATCAAAATACGGTTTAACGCATCATCCAGAAGCCGCGATGCATCAACATTTTCCAATACCGGATCAAGATGTGAGATCTCATTGAGTAGCAACATTTCGGGCGCCAACTGCGGATCACGCTGCCAATCGAGCAGCAATGTTCCCAGACTCGCTTCAGGATGGGTCTGAAGATAACCCAACAGATTCTTCAGCAGATCGATATTCTGTATCTCGATCCCTTTCAACTCCTCAGAGGATACCGAGGTTGCCGCCAGATCAGGGCGATGCAGAAGTATGGAGATTGCACTGTTAACCAGATTGATTCGAGCACCACTACGCTCCACCAATCCCTGTGCCGGACGCGACTGAAAGTACCCAGATTTTAGTCCTTCAGCACGAGGCACTGCGACTTCCTGCAAACCCCTCTCTGATGACGGCGGAGACGGCTGAGCAACCGGCTCAACTGTCTGCTGCAGATTAACCACAGCATTCAACTGCTCCAGCGAAAGACCCGTTATATCGGTGATCCGCTCAAGCATCATCTGCTGCAACAACGAAGCGGGCATCTTCTGAATCAATGGCAGCGCCTGAGTTGCCAGTTGCGCCCGTCCATCCATACTGGTCAGCTCGAGACCTTCACTCAGAGATTTAAAGAAGTACTCACTAAAGGGAAGCGCTTCTGCCACCCGCTGGGTAAACACCTCCAACCCCTCTTTACGAATCAGCGTGTCGGGATCCTCCCCTTCAGGCAGAAACAGGAATCGCGCCACTAAGCCATCACGCATCACCGGCACTGCAGTATCCAAGGCCCTTAGCGCGGCCTGACGTCCCGCTTTATCGCCATCGAAACAGAAGATCACTTCAGGAACCAGTTTAAATATTCGCTCCAGATGCGCTTCTGTCGTTGCGGTACCCAAGGTAGCAACCGACCAGGTCAGACCATGCTGCGCGAGACTGACTACATCCATGTAGCCTTCAACGATCATCAGACGGTCGAGACTTCCGGAGTGCTGTCGCGCTTCATAAAGACCATAGAGCTCTCGCCCTTTGTGAAAAGTGTCAGTCTCAGGCGAATTCAGATATTTGGGTTTTTCATCCGTTAATACACGACCACCAAAACCGATTACCCGGCCGCGCATATCACGAATTGGAAACATGATCCGGTCACGGAAGCGATCATAGCGACTCTGCTTCTCTTCGTTCTCTACCAGCATACCCGATTTGAGTAGCAGATCAGCTCCCGACTGATCCTCACCCGCCAGTGTACCGAGCAGATTATCCCAACCGGGTGGTGCGTACCCCAGATTAAAACGGGCCGCTATCTGACCGCTGAGACCACGCTGTCTAAGGTAATTCACCGCTTTTTGACGCTCAGCATGAACTCTTAACTGCTGCTGATAATAGCCACTGGCCTGCTCGAGAATTCCGAACTGCTGTTTAACGCGCTTATCCCGCTCAAGATCCTGATTACGATCATGTTCGCGCGGCACTTCGATACCGACAGTCTTGCTGAGCTCCTCTACCGCTTCAGGAAAATTAAGGTGCTCGTACTCCATAACAAAGCCCAGCGCATTACCACCAGCGCCACAACCGAAACAGTAGTAAAACTGCTTATCCGGACTTACCGAAAAGGAGGGAGATTTCTCTTTATGAAAAGGGCAGAGCGCCGAGTAGTTTTTACCGGCTCGTTTAAGCTTTATGCGGGAATCGATGACATCAACAATGTTAACCCTTGCGAGCAGGTCATCGATAAAGTGTTGCGGTATACGTCCTGACATTCCGAGTTCGCTGTCTTTATCAGCGAAGACCCGTATCAGAGCTTCGCTTTAACCTTTTGAGATACTGAACCCATATCAGCCCGCCCCTGGAGCTGCGGCTTAATCTTCGCCATCACTGCACCCATCGCCTGCATGCCAGACGCTCCGGTTTCAGCTATTGCAGATTCAATAATCTGATCGATCTCATCATCACTGAGAGGCTGCGGCAGGAAAGTTTTAATCACCTCCGTCTCCTGCTGCTCCTTTTCTGCCAGCTCAAAGCGCTCAGCCGCTTCGTACTGGGCAATTGAATCTTTGCGTTGCTTGAGCATTTTGTCTAGCACCACAAGTACCCGATCATCATCAAGCTCTATACGTTCATCGACTTCAATACGTTTAATTTCAGCCAATATCAGACGGATAGTGCCAAGACGCGCCTTATCTTTGGCTCGCATGGCATCTTTCATCTGTTCGGTAATCTGATCTTTTAACGCTGACATCTAGATGATCCGTTTTCGCTCAACTCAGGGCATAGATACAACTGCAAGGAACCCTGTTTTCGTCTTTTTAATTAGTACAGACGAACGCGACGAGCATTTTCACGCTGCAGTTTTTTAGCATGACGCTTAACTGCTGCTGCTGCTGCACGCTTACGCATAGTAGTTGGCTTTTCGTAGCACTCACGCTTACGAACTTCCGCCAGAACACCTGCTTTCTCGCAAGAACGCTTGAAACGACGCAGAGCTACATCAAATGGCTCGTTTTCTTTAACTTTAACGCTAGGCATGTGTAAAAAACCTTCACAACTTCGTTTAAAATTCAAACTTTCAAAGTTCCCCGGACGGTTCTTCCGAGGGCGCTGTATCATACAGACCCTCTACCACCGTGTAAAGCCCAACATCCATCTACTCTCAACAAGCTGATTTAGCAGCGTTCCATTAGCCGGCCTTTTCACAGATAATGGCCGACAAACTGAAGCTTTGGAGCCATTAGATGCGTGTACTGGGTATAGAAACCTCCTGCGATGAAACCGGCGTTGCTATCTTTGATAGTGATCAGGGACTTCTCGCTGACGCTCTCTATAGTCAGGTTAAGATGCACGCTGAGTATGGCGGCGTCGTGCCAGAACTGGCATCGCGCGACCATGTCAGAAAACTGGTACCGCTGATCCGTGAAGCCTGTCAGGAAGCCAACACCGATCTGCAAGCGATTGATGCAATCGCCTATACCGCAGGACCCGGATTGATCGGCGCTCTAATGGTTGGCGCATCTACCGCCCGGGCGCTGGCGCTGGCGCTCAACATACCAGCTATCGGCGTTCATCATATGGAAGGCCATCTACTGGCGCCGATGCTTGAGGAAAATCCACCAAAGTTTCCCTTTGTTGCTCTACTCGTATCCGGCGGCCACACCCAGTTGGTAAAAGTTGAATCTATCGGCAGCTATCAACTGCTTGGCGAGTCACTGGACGATGCCGCCGGCGAAGCGTTCGACAAAGCCGCCAAGATGATGGGTATGGATTACCCCGGTGGCCCACTAATCGCAAAAGCCGCAGCCGCCGGCGACAGCTCTGCTTACACTTTTCCTCGTCCGATGACCGACCGTCCCGGACTGGATTTTAGCTTCTCTGGTCTTAAGACCTATACGCTGAACACTATTGAAGATGCAAAAGATGAGCAGGGTAAACTTAGCCCAGACACCATCTCAAACATCGCAGCAGCATTTGAAGATGCGGTCGTTGATACGCTTGCCATTAAATGTCGCCGCGCACTCCAGCAGACAGGTTACAAAGAGCTGGTCATAGCTGGCGGAGTCAGCGCCAACCGCAAACTCCGCGCACGACTGGACGAAGTTGTACGCAAAGAGAAAGCCTCGCTGTTTTATGCACGACCGGAGTTCTGTACCGACAATGGTGCAATGATCGCTTTCGCCGGATGCCAGAGACTGCTGGCCGGAGAGTCAAGCGACCTCAGCATTACCGCTCGCCCGCGCTGGTCGATGGAAACCCTGAGCGCAATCTGATCCGGAGCAGCTATGGACACCATTTTTATTAACCGGTTGCGATTCAACTGTATACTCGGCATCTACCCTCAGGAGCGGATAAACTCTCAGCCGATAGAGATCGATCTGGAGATGCAGACAGATATTCGCCCTGCCGCCCAGACCGAAAATCTCGAACTGTCTCTTAATTACGCAGAGATCAGCGAACGAATTATCGCCTTCTCTCAGCAGCGCAAAGCAGAGCTGATCGAAACACTCGCTGAGGAACTGACCGCCCACCTCCTCGATGACTATCCATTAATAGATACCCTTACGCTCAGCATCCACAAGCCTGTCGCCGTGCCCCAAGCTGCATCAGTTGGCGTCAGAATTACGAGACGCCGAAACTGATATGACTGAAATCCTTCTGGGGCTGGGTAGCAATACCGATCCAGAACAAAACCTTTCAAGAGCACTGACGTCGATCAGAAATCTGTTCGGTGTGATTGAGTGTTCCCGCTGGTATGAAAGTCGGGCACTGAACAAGCAATGCCCCAACTACCTGAACCTGGTAATCGCGACCCAAACCAACCTAAGCATCGATAAACTGGCAACGCAGCTTAAAGCACTGGAACTGGAAGCGGGTCGACATCAGGGGTGTGAATTCTGCCCGCTGGATATCGACATACTCACCTTTGGAGACTTTATTGGTGAATTCAACGGCTCGCAGATCCCCAGAGCCGACCTGCTTAACCATGCCCATGTGCTGCTTCCTTTAGCCGAGCTTTATCCGGATAAGCTTCACCCGAGCCAACATTCCAGCTATCTTGAACTATGGACGGAAAGACAGACTGAGCTTCTTGGGTCGCAGCTGCTCTGGCCCGTCCAAATAAACGACTGATATAACTTAACTCTTTTTCATTTTATTTAAATTTACAGCCACTAATATAGTTGCAACGTTAATAGCGCTTAAAAAGGAGACTGATGTTCGCCCTTTTCTGGATACCCCTGCTAACGCTGCTCGGAACACTGGTGCCTCTGTTAGCACGTAATCTGCCGCGTACTCTTTGCGCCCTGGCAGCATCGATTCTGCCTGCAACAGCTCTGCTTTTGATACTTACCAAAGCGGGAGCCGTACTTGACGGCGCGAGTTTCACCGAGCATTACACCTGGGCCCCGCTGATCGGACTGGAACTCGCATTCAGGCTTGATGGTTATGCGCTGCTATTCACACTACTGATTCTCTGTATTGGTCTGCTGGTGATCCTTTATGCCCGTTATTACCTGTCTGAGCAGGATAGCATTGGACGCTTCTACGCCTTTTTGATTCTGTTTATGACAGCGATGCTCGGCATCGTAATGTCCGAAAATCTGCTGCAGCTCTGGCTTTTCTGGGAATTGACCAGCATAAGTTCGTTCCTGCTGATCAGCTTCTGGTCACACCGCTCAGATGCACGGAAAGGCGCACGTATGGCCTTGACGGTAACCGGGATGGGAGGCCTTGCGCTATTGGCTGGTATTCTTCTGATCGGTGACACGGTTGGCAGCCTAAACCTTTCCGATATTCTGGCCAGCGGCGATCGGATTCGGGAATCTGATAACTATGCGCTGATTCTGATATTGGTCCTGTTAGGCGCTTTTACCAAGTCGGCGCAGTTTCCATTCCACTTTTGGTTACCTCATGCAATGGCAGCACCGACGCCAGTATCTGCCTACCTGCACTCAGCAACTATGGTAAAAGCAGGTATTTTCCTGCTCGGCCGTTTTTTCCCGGTACTCTCTGGAACCGAACTCTGGTTTATTCTGGTCGGATTTACCGGTCTGACAACACTCCTCATTGGTGCCTACATCGCGCTGTTTAAGCATGATCTTAAGGGGCTGCTGGCCTACTCAACGATCAGTCATCTGGGTCTTATCGTACTGCTGCTCGGGCTCAACTCGCCATTAGGCGCCGTAGCGGCGATATTCCATATCATCAACCACGCCACCTTTAAGGCGTCGCTGTTTATGGCCGCAGGCATTATTGATCATGAGACCGGCTCGCGGGATATGCGCCAGCTTAATGGCCTGTGGAAATATATGCCGTACACCGCCACGCTTGCGATTGTCGCCGCGCTGGCGATGGCCGGCGTTCCTCTGCTCAACGGATTTCTTTCTAAAGAGATGTTCTTTGCCGAAACGGTCAGTCAGAACTATCTGGGCGCACTGTCATGGGCGCTGCCAGTACTGGCGACGATTGGTGCAACCTTCTCGGTAGCTTACTCGCTTAGATTTATTCATGACGTTTTCTTCAACGGCGAGCCGATAAACCTACCCAAAACGCCGCATGAACCACCACGTTATATGAAGCTTCCTGTAGAGGTTCTGGTAGCCCTGTGTCTGCTTGTAGGGATAGCACCCTCTTGGATAGTCGCCGACCTACTGATGGGTGCTTCCTCATCTCTACTCAACGGCCCGCTTCCTGAATTCAATATCGCGCTCTGGCATGGTTTTAATATGCCGCTAATGATGAGTCTGATCGCATTGACTGGCGGCATTCTGATCTACAGCGCGCGAGAGGGGTTATTTGCATTTCAGGCACAGTTTGCCGACCGGGATGCCAAGATTGAGTTTGAACGATTGGTTCAGCAGCTAATCAATGTCTCAACACGGTTTTATGCCGCATTGGAATCGGGCTCATTACAGCGTTATATCCTGCTGACGCTGGTTTTCACGCTGCTAGTATCAGCTATACCATTGATATCGATAACCCAGACGACAGGTCCACGCGCCACTCTTCCAGCAGATCCGGTAAGCCTGATCGCCGTTATCATTTTAGCGCTGGCAACGGTCGCAACCCTGATCTGGCACCGCCAGCGGATGATCGCGCTGATTGGTGCCTCCGTAGTCGGCCTGATCGTATCACTGATTTTTGCAAGATTCTCGGCACCAGACCTTGCGCTTACTCAACTTGCTGTTGAAGTGGTCACTGTAATTCTTCTGATGCTTGCGCTCTTCTTCCTGCCACAGAAAACTCCCAAGGAGTCGAGCCCATCACGAGTGGTCCGGGATCTTGGCGTAGCTGCTCTGCTCGGCGGTTTTATGGCCACCATCAGCTATGCGCTGATGACGCGACCATTGGAGAGCATCTCTGACTTTTTCATCACTAATGCCAAAACCGGTGGCGGTGGCACCAATATCGTCAACGTCATTCTGGTCGATTTCCGCGGCTTTGATACCTGGGGAGAGATCACCGTTCTGGGAATCGCTGGTCTGGGGATCTACAAACTTATTCGCCGCATTCGCCTGTTTATGCCATCCGGAGACGCTTCGGGGCGCCACTGGAGCAAAGATGCTCATCCGTTGATGCTCGCCAGAGTATCTCAGGCACTGTTACCGATCGCACTTCTGGTTTCAGCTTATATTTTCCTGCGTGGACATAATCTACCAGGGGGCGGTTTTATCGCTGGTCTGATCACCTCTGTAGCAATTATCCAGCAATATATTGCCAACGGCGTGCAATTTATGAAGGGGCGTCTGCTACTGAATTATCAGTGGCTGATTGGCCTAGGTCTGCTGATCGCTACGCTGACCGGTATGGGAAGCTGGTTATTTGGCCGTCCATTCCTGACCTCCTGGTTTGATCACTTCCATCTGCCACTGCTGGGTGATTTTGAGCTAGCCAGTGCGATGCTATTCGATCTTGGCGTGTATCTGACAGTGATCGGTGCCACGCTGCTTATCCTGGCAAATCTCGGGCAACTGACAACACCGGAACGCGCTAACGTAGAGGAACCTCACTGATGGAGATGTTGATCAGCTTTACCATCGGCCTGCTGACAACCTCAGGCGTCTTCCTGATCCTGCGTGGTCGCACCTTCCCGGTTGTACTGGGACTTACACTACTCTCCTATGCGGTAAACCTGTTTATCTTTGCTTCTGGCCGGCTGGTTATTGATGGCGCAGCAGTATTGGAAACAGATCTTGCAGTGCCAGATCCACTCCCCCAGGCACTGGTGCTGACGGCAATTGTTATCGGCTTTGCAATGACCGCTTTTGCGGTGATTTTATCGATGCGTGCCCGGGCAGACCTCGGTAATGATCATGTTGATGGTCAGATTCCCGATACCCCTGAGGAGATAAGTCACGAGATGATTCGGGAGAAACGCAAATGAGTCATCTGCCGATTTTGCCGATACTGATACCAATGCTGGCAGGCGTACTGCTGTTATTGCCACCGCTTACATCGACTATCGCGCGGCAACGGATTACATCCGTACTGATATCTGTCGCGCTGCTCGCCGTCTCAATAATTCTACTGATAAATAGTGCGTCGAGTGAAATTCAGCTCTACGCCCTAGGCGACTGGCTACCGCCTGAAGGGATTGTACTTATTGTTGATCGCTTCTCAGCGCTAATGCTCACGCTGACATCAATTCTGCTGTTTGCTTCACTGCTCTACGCGTCTGCAGGAGAAGACCAAACCGGACACTACTTCCACCCGCTGATGATGTTTCAGGCGATGGGTGTTAACGGTGCATTCCTGACAGGAGACCTGTTTAACCTGTTTGTCTTCTTTGAAATTCTGCTGATCGCCTCCTACTCCCTGTTAATTCACGGAGGAGGAAAACATAAAACCCGAGCAGCCGTACATTATGTACTGCTGAATCTGGTTGGTTCAGCGATCTTCCTGTTTGCACTGGCCATTCTTTATGGATCTGTTGGCTCATTGAATATGGCCGATATGGCGCTCAGAATCCGCGAGCTGGAGGGCACAGATATGCAACTGGCTCGTGTTGGCGGCATGCTACTACTCGTCGTCTTTGGACTGAAAGCCGCCATGTTACCTCTGCAGTTCTGGCTGCCCCGCACCTATGCGATGGCTCCCGGTCCGGTAGCAGCACTCTTCGCCATCATGACCAAGGTCGGCATCTACTGCCTGATCCGCGTACACGGCATGTTGTTTGGCGGCTCCGCGGGAGAACTTGCAGATCTGATACAGCCCTGGATCAAGCCAATCGCCGTTCTAACCCTGGCTATTGGAGCAATTGGCGTACTCTCCAGCCCCAGCCTTAAACGTACTGCCGGTCATCTGATGATTATCTCAATCGGTACGCTGCTGTTTACCATCGCCTTCAACAGTCGCGAGTCACTTGCAGCGGCTCTTTACTACACTGTCCACTCGACGCTGGCAGCCGCAGCGCTCTTTCTGATTGCCGAACTGGTCATCGAACAGCGAGGAAAATCCCTCGACAGAATTGTCCAAGGCAGAGCTCTCGGTCAGCCTGTCGCCATCGGAATCGCCTTCTTTGTCTGCGCACTTACTCTGATCGGCATGCCACCATTCTCCGGATTTATCGGCAAGGTTATGGTACTTCGTTCTGCTGAAACGCTGACTCAGA
>JBFEXW010000012.1:0-19194 GCA_041562495.1 Marinobacterium sp.
CGCTCCAAAGCGGTCGCCGATCTGGCTCAGTATCGTTCAAATGTTGAGCAGCGGCTGAGCCGATATCGCTCCCTGCCGCAACTCCTGTCTAATCATTCTCTTCTGCTTGATGTAGTGCAGTCTCCGGATGGCGCAACGCTAAGGGATAAGGCTAACCACTTCCTGCAGAATGCCACCGAGCTGGTTCGTGCGCTGGATATTTACGTGATGGATTCGGAGGGTACAACACAGGCCGCCAGTAACTGGTATAAGGAAACCAGCTTTGTAGGTCGTAATTTCAGTTTTAGACCCTATTTTACCGATGCAATGAAGGGGACGGCGGGCAATTACTTTGCGTTGGGTAGTACCACGAATCGACGAGGTTACTATTTCAGTTACCCGATGCGCAAAGCCGGTAAGATTATCGGCGCAGTGGTGGTAAAGATCGATCTGAACGAGATCGAACAACAGTGGAACGATCCTGATTCTGAGATTCTTGTGTCAGACAGTGACAGTGTTGTGGTGATCAGTACCCGTCCTGACTGGATGTTCAGAACACTCAGACCGCTCAGTGCGGAGCAGATGCAGCGCATCGTGCAGAGTCTGCGATATGGCGACCAGCCACTGCAGTCTCTGGATATAGTCAATCGCGGTACCTCTGATGAGGGACTGGAGCTGATTACACTGATCGATGGGCGGAATAAAGGGATCGACAAATCGCTTCAGGAAGTGACGGCTCAGCAGTATTTCAATATCAGTTCGCCGCTGGAGAATACTGATCTTCAGGTCAACCTTCTGGTGAGCCTCGCGCCCGTTGAAGAGCGACTTTTCATCGCGCAGATGATAACCACAGGTGGATTTATACTGGTGTTGTTGATATGGCTCTCTGCAGTGCAGCGCAGTCGAATTCGCAGTGAACGGCTGAGATTTGAAGCGCGTGAAGCACAGGTGCGTCAGGAGAACGAAGCGCGAATCGCCGGGATCATAAATAACACCAATGCGGGTTTGTCACTGATCGATACCGAAGGGCGTATCGAGTATTTTAACCCCTTCCTGGAGCGTCTGTTTGGCTATCGACTGAGTGATCTGGTGGGTGAACCTTTCTACAAGCTGCTGTCTGATGCTGACCGTCCGTTGATGCAGCAGTATGTGGCTCGTGAGGTTAATACGCGACTCCAGTATCTGCGTTTTGAAGCGGAGTGCTGCCGCTCCAATGCATCACTGTTCCCGGCTGAAATGACGCTCAGTACTATGATGCTCGGTGGCCGTTATCACGTAATCGTAACGCTGGTTGATATCACTGAACGGCGCAGGCATCTGGAAGCGATGGCCCGTGCTCAGGATGAGCTGGAGCAGCGAGTAGAGGAGCGTACCGCCGATCTTCAGGCGGCCAATGCCAAATTGACTTCAGAGGTGCAACAGCATCGCCAGACTCAGAATGAATTGATTCAGGCAGCGAAACTTGCGGTCATTGGACAGATGTCAGCGGGTATCAATCACGAACTAAACCAGCCGCTTACAGCGATTCGAAACTATGCCGACAATGCGGTGAAGTTTCTCGATCGTGGCAGTGAGCAGAACGCTGTAACGAATCTGCAGAAGATCTCGGGTCTGACGGAGCGTATGGCGCGGATTATCCATCCTCTGAAAGAGTTTGCCCGTAAAAGTGATCACCATAGTTCGCGGGTATGTCTGAGAGATCTGCGAGATGGTGCGATGTCGATCCTTTACGGCCATCTTGATAAGCAGGGCGTCGAGATAAACTGGCCGGATGGGTTAGATGATGTCTGGGTTTCGGGTGATCTGTTGCGTCTCGAGCAGGTGGTGGTCAACCTGGTGAATAACTCAATTCAGGCGATGGAGGATAGCGCTGATAAGCGGATCGATGTGCGTCTGGAGAAGCCGGAGGGGCGCTATACCGTTATCGCGGTCAGGGATTCAGGACCGGGGCTGAGCAAAGAGGCCAGAGAACATATATTTGAACCTTTTTTTACCACTAAGGGGCAGGGCGACGGATTGGGTTTGGGACTCTCTATTTCTCAACGTATCGTCAGCTCACTGAATGGTCGTTTGAGCGTACAGGAGTCGCCTGAAGGCGGTGCGGAGTTTAGAATAGAGCTGCTCAGGGAGAAGGCTCCGGTCTCCAGTGAATCTATTCTAACTCAGGACAGCTAACGCATGAATCCGCAGGTAATGCTCGTTGATGATGATCCCTACATTCTTGAATCTGCCGGGCAGACGCTTGAGCTGGAGGGGTATGAGGTAGATCGAGTGGAACGTGCAGACAGAGCACTGGAGCGAATCAGTCAGGACTGGTCCGGAGTACTGGTAACCGATATCAATCTGCCGGGCATGAGTGGTCTGCAACTGATGAGCGAGGTTCAGGAGATTGATCCGGAGATACCGGTGATCATCATCACCGGTCATGGCGATATTACGATGGCGGTAACGGCGATTCGCGATGGGGCTTACGATTTTATTGAGAAGCCCTTTCCATCGGAGCTGCTGCTTGATGTGGTACGCAGAGCCTCGGAAAAGCGCGCGCTGACGTTGGAAAACCGCGAACTTAAGGCGGAGTTGGCTACGCATAATGCGGCGGGCCCACGTCTGGTTGGTAATACCCCTCAGATCGCCCAGCTCAGAATGCTGGTGAGGGCGGTTGCTGATACCCCGGCAGATATTCTGATACTGGCTGAGACCGGTGCTGGTAAGGATCTGCTTGCGCGTTATATCCATGAGCACAGTACACGTCGTGGCGGTAATTTCGTTGCGATCAACTGTGGCGCCGTACCGGAGAATCTGATCGAGAGTGAACTCTTTGGCCATGAAGCGGGCGCATTTACCGATGCGAAAACCCGAAGGATCGGAAAGTTTGAGCACGCGGAGGGGGGCACGCTATTCCTCGATGAGATCGAGAGTATGCCACTGGCGTTGCAGGTAAAACTGCTTCGCGTTCTGGAGGAGCGTTCGATAGAGCGTCTCGGTTCGAACCAGACGCTGCCGCTGGATCTGCGTGTTATCGCTGCGAGTAAGGTCGATCTGAAACAGATGGCCGCTGAGAAGCGTTTTCGTGAGGATCTTTACTACCGACTGAATGTAGTCAATGTGGAAATTCCACCGCTACGTGAGCGACCGGATGACATTCCACTGTTGTTTAAACACTTCGCGCTGGTCGCATCGTCGCAGTATGGACGGGAGGTTGCTCCGTTATCGCCGGAGCGGATGCAACAGCTGCTTATGCATAACTGGCCTGGTAACGTCCGTGAACTGCGCAATCTTGCCGAGCGCTATGTGTTACTGGGTGATGCCTGCAGCTTCGATATGGAGCCACTGCCGGGTCAATCAAATGAGCTACAACTGAATCTCCCTCAGCGTGTTGAGCAGTTTGAGAGAATGCTGATCCATAATGAGCTGGAGCGTCACGCGGGCTCTATAAAAGAGACCCTTATCGCTCTCAATGTTCCGCGCAAAACGCTGTATGACAAGATGCGTAAGTACGGACTAGATAAAGCGGACTACAAATAAAAAAGGTGGAGTCACGTCCACCCTTCACTGTAATCGCAGCTTTTTGCGACAGCTACATCTTAAACTGATCGATCAATACTCTCAGTTCGCGCGACAGATCCAGCAGATGCTGTGATACGTTGGCCAGTTCATTAGCGCGTTCTGTGGTGTTTTCGGCGTTGCTGCTGATGGCACCAAGCTGAGATTCAACCTCTGAACCAACATTGCGCTGCGCCTGAACGGCATCAACTACCTGCAGGTTGGTACTGTTAATATCCTGCACCTCGCGGGAGATAGTAGTCAGCGCTGATGCGGTTTTCTGTACCTGATCCTCACTGGATTCAGCAGACGCACGTGCTCCATCCATCGCCTCTACTGCATTGCGAGCACCCGCCTGCAGGCCGCTGACAATGTTTTGTATCTCTTCAGTTGCTTCCTGAGTACGTTTTGCCAGTTTTCTGACCTCATCAGCAACAACGGAGAAGCCGCGTCCCTGTTCGCCAGCACGAGCAGCTTCAATTGCGGCGTTTAGTGCCAGCAGATTGGTCTGTTCCGCGATCTGCTGAATTACTGAAAGTACGGAGCCGACATTCTGGCTCTGGTCATCAAGGGCGCGAATCACATCGCTGGCACCGGTAATACGGGCACTTAGCTCATGCATCACCGTTTGTGCATCACTGGTGATAGCGCTGCCCTGCTGGCTCTCATGCAGAGCGATCTGAGACGCGTTGAGTGTCTTGTTGGCAACACCCTCTACACTGTTGCCCGCTTCATGCATCTGGATCATCGCCGAGCTGACGTTATGACTCATCTGAATCTGTGCATCAGACGAGGAGAGTGCTCGATCGGCAATGCCGCGTATCTGATCACTGGCAACAAACAGATGATCGAGCGTGTTGTGAACCTTTTTAAGGCTTACCTGGAAGCTTTCCAGCATTTTGTTTACTGATCTGGAGAGCTTGCCAACCTCATCTTCCCTTACAACGGGTAAGCGAACGCTCAGATCGTTGGTTTCCGCAAGCTCCTCAAGTGTAGAGGACACCTCTGAGAGTGGCTGGGCGACGATGCGGCGTATCATGAATGCAACCAGCAGAATACCGGCGATAAACATAATTACTTCGACCAGAGCGATATTCACCAGATTCCGGTTAATATCCGCATCCATCTGTGCAAAGTCGTAGGTCACGCGAACAGCGCCCAGAACGGTGCCGGATTTTACCGGGTGGCAGGTTAAACAGTTGGTCCCCTTGTAACTCTCCAGCGCTTTCATCGGTGTGACAACGGTGAGACGATGCCCAGACTGATCCTTCTGCTCGACTACGATATGCTCGCCACCCAGCGCGCGCTTATCTAGGTCATCCATGACGACCGCATCTGCCGAGCCGGGGCCATACATATTCTTGACCGCGTCTCCGCGAATAATGCGCGCTTCAGTGATCGCCTGATTGCTCAGTATCTTCTTCTGCAGCGTGCTGCGGTTTGCCATGGCGCCGCTGAGCATCAGTATATTGATCGAATCAAAGTAGCTATCGGCGGTAGCGAGGGTGGTCAGCTCGGCGACATCTCGGGTGAGCTTGGCTTCACTGCGATAGATCGCGGTAAGAGACCCGGCGAGAACGAGAAAAAATACCAGAACCAGTGACAGATTAATTCGGAATTGAATTGACTGTGAAGACACCTTTGACCCTCTCTCCGGCTGACGCGAATTCAGCTTAGTGTAATCGTTTAGATCCTAAGATACCGAAATTTTCAGACGATTCTTTGTTTCATATCTATTTTTCGGTCAGCTTTCGTCAAAGTTTAGCTGTTCAGCAATCTTTTTCCGCCTTTTGTATCCAAAGTGGCCGCTATTCAGGCTGTTCTTTTATATAGGTTCAGAGAAGTTTTGCGTTGCGTCTGCTCGCTGGTACTTGGCATTACGTTACAGGGGATGCTGAGAGAGTGCTGTAAGCACTCTCCCGAAACCACCCTGCAATAATGCTGAGGCATGCCTTGGGTCTCTCTCAGGAGAGTCAGGCCCCCTGAACTTGCGGTTTTAGCCGAGGAAGAGGTCGTAAGCCGGGTTGTTGGTCTCATTAAACCAGGTATAACCCAGTTCATCGAGATACTTGCTGACCTTGTCGCGATCCTCGTCCGGGACCTCCATGCCAACCAGTACACGGCCGTAAGCGGCGCCGTGGTTACGGTAGTGGAACATTGAGATGTTCCAGCGACCGCCCAGTTTATTCAGGAATTTCATCAGTGCACCGGGACGCTCAGGAAATTCGAATCGGTAGAGTAGCTCCGATGCCACCGTATCCGGCTTGTGTCCTCCGACCATATAGCGAATATGGAGCTTTGCCATCTCGTTATCGGTCAGGTCAGTTACCTCATCAAGCCCTTCGCGGAGCTGGTTCAGCAACTCCTCCCTGCCGTTATGATCAGGGTTCACCTGTACGCCGGCAAAGACGATCGCTGATTCACTGTCGCTGTAGCGGTAGTTGAATTCGGTGATTGAGTGGTTGCCCAGTATTTTACAGAAATTTTTAAAGCTGCCTGGGCGTTCAGGAATTCGGGCAGCGAGCAGTACTTCGCGCTTTTCACCCAGTTCTGAACGTTCTGCAATATGGCGCAGGCGATCAAAATTCACATTGGCGCCGGAGTCTATGGCGATCAGCGTCTGACCTTCTACCTGTTCACGAGATGCGTAGGCTTTAAGTCCGGCGACACCGAGTGCACCGGCTGGCTCGCATACAGAGCGGGTATCATCAAAGATATCTTTTACGGCGGCACAGATCTCATCGACAGTGACGGTGATCACTTCATCAACATGATCCTTGCAGATCTCCCAGGGGTGTTCCCCGATCTGGGCAACCGCAACACCATCTGCAAAGATGCCGACTTGTTCGAGAATCGCACGTTCACCCTTCTCCATTGCCAGTGCGAGACAGGCTGAGTCTGATGATTCGACCCCTATTACCTTGGTCTCAGGGCGCAGGTACTTCACATAGGCTGCAATGCCAGCGATCAGACCACCGCCGCCAACCGGGACAAAGATCGCGTCGATTGGAGCACTGTGCTGGCGCAAAATCTCCATCGCAATGGTGCCCTGGCCGGCGATTACATCCGGATCGTCATAAGGGGGAATATAGGTAAGCCCCTTCTCGTGCTGCAGCTTTTCAGCGTGCTGCTTGGCATCATCGAAGGCGTCTCCGTGCAATACCGCTTTCCCGCCGAGACGGCGAACATTGGTGACTTTTACATCAGGTGTGGTTTTTGGCATCACAATCGTTGCTTTGATGCCAAGCTTCTTCGCTGAAATTGCAACGCCCTGCGCGTGATTGCCGGCGGACGCTGTAATCACTCCGCGCGCTTTCTCCTCGTCACTGAGTTGTACCATGCGGTTGTAGGCACCGCGGATCTTAAACGAGAATACGGGTTGCTCATCCTCTCGTTTCAGGAGCACCCGGTTCCCGGTACGTTCGGACAGACCGCGTGCCTCCTCCAGAGGAGTCTCAACGGCGATATCGTAAACGCGCGCTTCAAGGATTTTTCGGATATAGCGTTGCATCAGAGCTCTCGCATTTGTCACGGGGACGATAAACAGGAGCCAAATGGTATAGACTCGTTTTCAGTGCGTCTACATGCGCAGGCGGTTCGCGTATAATCCCCGGCAAATTATTTGAGATTTGAGTCCATGACCCAGGATGAGATGAAAAAAGCGGTTGCTCAGGCCGCAATCGATTATGTAGTTCCCAAGCTGAAAAGTGATGATGTTATAGGTATAGGTACCGGATCGACCGCTAACTGGTTTATCGATCTGCTGGCCGAGCATAAGTCTAAGTTTCAGTCGGCGGTAGCAAGTTCGGATGCCTCTGCTGAGCGTTTGCGTTCGCACGGGATTGAAGTGGTTGATCTGAATTCAGTCGGTGGGCTGGAGTTTTATGTCGACGGTGCTGACGAGTTTGACCCCCATCTGAATCTGATAAAAGGCGGTGGTGCAGCGCTAACGCGTGAAAAGATTGTTGCTGGTGCATCGAAAGAGTTTGTCTGCATCGTTGACCAGAGCAAGAAGGTAGATATCCTGGGCGCGTTTCCGCTACCGATTGAGGTGATACCGATGGCGCGTTCGTTTGTTGCGCGCGAGGTGGCCAAGCTGGGTGTGCAGCCAGAATATCGTCAGGGCGTAATCACGGATAACGGAAATGTGATTCTGGATGTACATGATATGGAAATTCTGGATCCGAAAGCAGTTGAGTCCCAACTGAATCAGATACCGGGTGTCGTAACAGTGGGTCTGTTTGCGCTACGTGGTGCGGATCTGCTGCTGATGTCGACGCCTGACGGAGTGGAATCCTTTAACGCAGAGTGACTTTTGCTCGCCATAAAAAACGGGATCCTGATGATCCCGTTTTTTGTTTGCGCGTTCCTGGCTTACCACTGAACCACTTTGGTCAGGGCGATGCTCACTGGCATGGTGATCCATAGCAGTGCAGCAATATTAATGATCATCCAGCCCCAGCCAGCTTTATCGCGGAAATTTTCGTCGTGGTGTGCCATGTTAAAGTCCTTCGATTTGATTCAGGTCAATAAAATTGGCGCGAATACTATCAGGTTTTTTGACTTGCAGCATCAATTGTTGAAATTTTGATCAGCGCGTTATGCGTGAATGTTTTTTGCGTGCTCCTTTTGAGGGGAATCCGATGTTACGGTGTATGAATGGTCACTACAGCTGCGCGATCATCCCTACAATCTTGGCCGTGTTTTGAGGTAGTGACCCTGTGCCTCAGGTTTTGCTTCTTAACACCTGATAGCATTGCTCAATCTTCAGTGGGGTGCGCAATAGCCAACTCAGTCCAATAAAGATTAATGTGGCCAGTACCGGCAGGCTGAGCCAGAGCTCAAAGTGCCAGCGTGGATCTATTTTGAGCAGATATAGATGGAGCGCTCCAAGCATCACCTCAGCACTGACGGCCGCAAGAAAACCACAGACCAGCCCGAGTAGTGCGAACTCAAGCAGATCCAGTTGCTGTGTCTGGCGGGAGCGAGCACCGAGCGTCTGTAGTAGAGCCGACTCGAATCTCCGCTGCTCCAGAGCCTGTAGTAAGGTAACGGCAACCAGTACCAGACCGCAGCCGAGTGTTAATGTGAGCACCAGAGCGGAGCTTTCGGCAAGCCGCGCCAGCCAGCCAGCGAGCTGAGCGAGAAGCTGGTCGATATCGACCAGGGTGAGAGATGGGAAAGTTTTTAGTAACTCTGAAGCGTAGTGCTTGTTGCTATCGGCCAGCTTGAAACTGGTGATCCAGGTTGCCGGATAACCTTCAATCGCACCCGGTGAGAAGATGACGTAGAAGTTGGGTTTGAAGGAGTTCCACTGAACCTCGCGAACACTGGTGATAAGACCGCGAATATCCTGACCGCCGATATTAAAGCTCAGCTCGTCACCGAGCGAAAGGCCGAGATTCTGGAACATGTCGCGTTCAATTGAGATCTCGGCTGCTGTTGAATCAGGTGTCCACCAGGTGCCGGAGATCAGTTGATTGTGTTCAGGCATCTCCCGTCTATAGGTGAGATTAAGTTCTCTGTGGAGTGCGTTATTATTGAGTTGCTCCTCATTGAGCTGGGGCTTGATCGGCTTCCCATTAAGCTCGGTTAAACGGCCGCGAACCATAGGATAGAGTTCGGTTTCTATGTGGCGTTCAGAGAGAAACTTATCCAGATCAGGTTTCTGCCACTCCTGAATATTGATGACGAAGTAGTTGGGCACATCTTGAGGAAACTGTGCCCGCCACTCTTTGATCAGATCCTCACGACTGACCCAGACAACGCTTAGCAGCATCAGCAGTAAAACCACGACTGCCGATTGCAGACGATGCCATTTGCGCTGCTGATTCAGGCGCAGGTTGAGCAGTCGTCCCAGCGTTAGTTTTTTTGCCAGCGGAATGCAGGCGAGATGCAGCAGCTTCTGCGACAGCCAGCCAAACTGCAGACCGGAAACTCCGAGTACAACCAGCAGAAGTATCGCAGCCAAGGGGGCTTGCAGGAAGGCGAGTATGGTCAGGCCCAGCAGCATCAGACTGAGGATATAAAGTACCTTGCTCTGGGTCGAGGCGTTGTCCTGCTCCTCTCCCCGAAAGAGCTGGGATACGGTTATACGCGACTGTTCAAAGGTGGGCGGTAGTCCCAGAAGTAGCAGCATCGCAAAGCTCAGTATAGGGCCTGCGAGATAACTTGTTCCCGATGCCGCAGGTAGTTGTTGCGGAAGCAGGTCGGCGATCCAGTAATCGGCAATGCGCTCCAGTACGATACCGGAGAGCAGCCCCGTAACCGCAATAATTGCCGCTGCCAGCAGGAGTTGTGCGACATAGAGTTTGACCAGATCTGCAGGGCGCAGACCCAGACTTAGCAGCAGTGCATTGTGTTTTGTCTGACCAAGACTGAAACGGCGCAGCGCGAGCATGATGGTCAGCGCTGATAGCAGCAGCGCCGTTAATGCGCTGAGTCTCAGATAGGCCATGCCGTTGCCCAGAGCATTGCCGGTAAGCGGTTGGTCATTGGTGAGTGAAAGCAGACGTTCCGACTCTGTTATCCGGGGCTTGATCGCTTTTTCAAAACGATCAGTCTGCGCCTTTGCGCCGGCCAGCAAAAGGCGGAACTGTGCGCGGCTACCGGGCGCCAGCACCTCACTGGCTTCCAGATCGGCTTTGTTAACCAGCATATGGGGGCTCAGGCTTCTAAAACCGCTGCCTCGATCGGGTGAGCTAAGTAGTACCGCAGAAACTTTCAGATCGACATAGCCAAACTGAACGCTATCCCCAACCTTGACGCCGAGTTGATTCAGTATGGGTTGCTCTACCCAGGCTGTGCCGGGTTCCGGTACCGATGCTGTTTGCGGCGGCTCGGTTTGAACCTCACCGCGCAGAGGATAGGGCGCTTCGACTACACGAACCGAACTCAGCACCATCGAGTCCCCAGCCGCGATCATACTGGGAAACTGAATCACCTCTGATTTTGTCAGACTGAACTGATCAGCCAGTGTTAGACGGGATTTGTCGATTGGACGACTCGAGCTGATAACCAGATCGGCACCGAGTACGCTGGCGCTCTCACGCAGCAGGCCGTTTTCTAACCGGTCTCCGAGCAGGGAAAGAAAGGTGGTAAGTGCGACCGCCAGCCAGGTCGCCAGAATCAGTGCACGCCATTCGGTCGTTCTTAACTGTGAAACCAGTTGTCGAACGGCTAGTCGCAGCACCGCAGGATTCATTAAAGCTCCTCCAGATGTCCGTTTTTCAGCAGTATCCTGCGGTCACAACGATTAGCCAGCTCTCGATCGTGGGTGATCAGAATCAGTGTGGTTCGCTGCTCTAGGTTCAGTGCAAAGAGCTGGTCGATGATCTGTGCACCGGTTTCCTCATCAAGGTTGCCGGTCGGCTCATCAGCAAACAGGATTTTTGGCGTACCAACAAAAGCCCGGGCGATTGCGACACGCTGCTGTTCACCGCCGGATAACTGTGACGGCAGGTGATCGAGACGGTCAGCGAGGCCAACCCGTTCCAACCAGTGTGTCGCCTGTTGCTGAACATTGGGGGCATTTCGTATCTCTAACGGCAGAGATACGTTGTCGAGGGCACTCAGTTCCGGGAGTAGGTGGAAGGACTGAAATATAAATGCGATCAGTGACCTGCGCAGCTCAGCGCGCTGGGCGTCAGTTAGCTGCTCCAGTGACTGACCATCAAGTTTTACTGATCCCCGGGTTGGTCGGTCCAGACCCGCGAGAAGACTGAGAAGAGTGGACTTTCCTGCGCCCGATTTGCCGATAATCGCCAGCGTTTCACCGGCCTGCACACTTAGATTCAACTGTTTGAAAAGTTCGAATTCGTGCTCGCCTGAACGAAAGCTTTTCGACAGATCAGTTGTTTCTATAACTGCGACCGTTTCAGATATCGACATCAGCGTTCCGTTAGGCTCCTTTTAAGGTTGGCATAGGTATACTACAGATTAAATGGAGACTTTAAGAAGGGTTTTCCTGGTGAAGTTATGTAAAGTTAAGCCGTATCTGTTTGGTGTGCTGCTGCTACTCATGACCGCCAGATCAATGGCGGCGACCCTGATGGTGATGGGTGATAGTCTGTCTGCTGGGTACGGTATCAATCCCGAACAGGGCTGGGTTGCGCTGATGGAAAAACGTCTGGCGGAAAAGGGGCTGGACGTCTCGGTTGTTAACGCCAGCGTGAGTGGTGAGACGACCAGCGGGGGACTTTCACGTCTGCCTGAGCTGTTAAAGATCCATAATCCTGAGATCGTATTACTTGAACTGGGAGCGAATGACGGTCTGAGGGGGACGCCACTGCCATTGATCGAGAAAAATCTGCAGGCACTGGTTGATCTGATTCAGAACTCAGGTGCTTTGCCGGTCATAATTGGCACCCATCTTCCGCCCAATTACGGGCCGGTTTATACCCGGAGATTCTTTTCGCTGTTTGGTGGTCTGGCGCAGGAGCGGTCGTTGCCAGAGGTGTCCTTTCTGCTTGCAGGTGTCGCGAGTAACTGGGATCTGATGCAACGCGATGGACTGCATCCTACAGCTGAAGCTCAGCCGCTGATTCTTAATAATGTCTGGGCTGTGGTTGCGCCGCTCGTTGAGCATTAGTGGCCAGAGGGTCGGCAGGTTAGAAACAAAAAACCCGGCGTTCAGATGCCGGGTTTTTTAGCGAAGTCAGTTCAGACAGCGCATCAGGTCTATCTACCGTTGGTTAGGCAGCCAGGTTTGCGTTCGCAAATTCCCAGTTAACCAGAGCCCAGAAACCTTTCAGGTAGTCAGGACGTACGTTACGGTAATCGATGTAGTAAGCGTGTTCCCACAGGTCAACGGTCAGGATTGCAGTCTGACCCGCTGTCATTGGAGTACCAGCGTTGCTGGTGTTAACGATCTCCAGAGAGCCGTCAGCGTTTTTAACCAGCCAGGTCCAGCTCGAACCGAAGTTGTTGACGGCTTTGTCGTTGAACTCTTCCTGGAAGTTCTCGAAAGAACCCCATTTAGCGTTGATTGCATCAGCAACGGCACCAGTCGGTGCACCGCCACCGTTTGGAGACAGGCAGTTCCAGTAGAACGTGTGATTCCAAACCTGAGCTGCGTTGTTGAAAACGCCGCCAGCTGGAGCTGTCTTGATAATCTCTTCCAGAGTTTTGCCTTCGAACTCAGTTCCAGGTACCAGACCGTTCAGTTTAACCACGTAAGTGTTGTGGTGTTTGCCGTGGTGGAAGTCGAGAGTTTCAGCAGAGATATGTGGTTCCAAGGCATCTTTCGCATAAGGAAGAGCAGGCAATTCGAAGCTCATGGTTTACTCCATTCAGTTGTGCAGTTAAGAAGGCTGAATACTAATGTAATTTAGTCGGGTAATTCTAGCACGCTTTAAGGAACCTGCGAATAAGTCCATGACATTTCAGGCTTACAGTCAGAATCATCATCAAGGCGCGTTTTCGAAGGCCTGGCGGGCTAAGTCGAGAAAGCATGACGCAGAAGATGAATCTGACTGTAAGCCTCAAAGCGCCCAAGGGCATAACGGCGTGGCCTGCATTGTGCATCTAGGCGTTGCCTCTCTTGCTAAGGGCTACGTCCATTAGCAAGAGAGCGCTTTGTATCTACACATTTCAGGTCACGCTGAGATACTATGGATTTATTCGTAGGTTTCTTAACTGCTATCTTTAGCTTTAGGCATAAATACCACCCGAGTTATTCCCGGAGTCTGAATATGGCTCTCTTAATGCAACTAAAGTTAGCTGATTATCCTCGGGTTCCTATCTACAATGGTGCCAGAATTTCAGGAAACAAGGATTAAAGGTGTCAAAAGTTCTTTTGTGGATGGGGGGCGTGCTGTTTGCGATCTACATCGTTAAAACAGAGTTTCTAAACTCCAAAACCTGGGAGCCGTTTAAGAATGGTTGTGTCGCTGGTGGATATAGTGAACAGCAGTGTAGCTGTCTGTCTGATTATGTGCACGAGCGCCTGTCAGATAACGAAGTGGAAGCGATTCTGAATCAGCAGATCAGGGATGAAGGGCTTGCGGCCAAGATTAATACCATTCGCATCGCCGGTAATCTGGCCTGCAATATTGGTGAAACCAAGGTTCAGCCTAACTAAACCTTTGTTCAGGTAGTTCAGGGCTGATTGTTCAGCCACTGTTTCGCCAGATAGAGGGCTGCGATAGCGCGGCCCTCATGGAACTCATCCTGCTGGACCAGCTCCTCTATATGTTCAAGAGGAAAGGGGATAACCTCCAGCTGTTCAGGTTCATCGCCTTCAAGCCGATTTGGGTAAAGATCCTGTGCGATGACCAGATCCAGCATATGTCCCATATAGTTGGGCGCAGCGCTCATTCGCTTGATAGGTGTCAGTCTGTTTGCGGCATAACCCGCCTCCTCCTGAAGCTCCCGGTTCGCAGCGATTATGGCGTCTTCACCCGGATCAATTACGCCCTTCGGCAGGGTTAATACGTAATCTTCAAAACCTGCTGCATACTCGCGGATCAGTAGAACCTCATTGTTTTCATTGACCGCCACGACCATCACGGCGCCTCGTCCTTTATTGGTAAGTCGTTCAAACTGACGTGTCGCACCATTGCTAAACTTAAGATCGAGTCGTTCAACTGAGAACAGTCTGCTCTTCTCTGACTGGCTTATCTTCAAAATTTGCGGTTTGGTCGTCATACTGGGTCTCAACGGGTTTTTTATAAGAGTGTTCACAGATTATGCTGGATTGGCAAGCCATAGATACAGTATTGCTCGATATGGATGGAACGCTGCTGGATCTTCACTTTGATTCTCACTTCTGGCTGGACTATCTACCACAGTATTATGCGGAGCATTTTCAGCTCGATCCTGATGAAACCCGCCTCTGGCTGCATGAGCGGATAATGAAAGATGTTGGAACGCTTAACTGGTACTGCCTGGATTACTGGACGGCGGAGCTTGGGTTGCCGATTGCGCAGTTGAAACGCGAAGTTGCTGATCGTATCGGCTATCGCGTTTCAGCTCCGGAGTTTCTGGAAAGAGTCAGAGCCAGTGGGCGGCGTATGCTGATCGTAACCAATGCCCACCGAGATAGCGTTAACCTGAAACTGAGCCATACTGATCTGGAATCACAGGTCGATCGCATCATCAGTTCGCATGACTTCGGTTATCCGAAAGAGGAACAGGCGTTCTGGCGTCATCTTCAGCAGACTGAGCCCTTTGATCCCAAGCGTACACTGCTGGTCGATGACAGCCTGTCGGTGCTGCGTTCTGCCCGCCAGTATGGCATTGAACATCTACTGACTATTGCGCAGCCAGACCTGAGTCAGCCGCCGAGGGATTTGATCGATTGTGATTTTAATATACTGGAGGATTTTAAAGAGGTGTTTCCTACAGCATGAGTGGTACATCAGTCCGATTGGATAAATGGCTCTGGGCCGCGCGATTTTATAAAACCCGGGCGCTGGCTAAAGAGATGATCGAAGGTGGCAAGGTGCATTACAACGGCCAGCGTACTAAATGTAGCAAAGCGGTTGAGCTAGGTGCGCTGATCAAGATCCGTCAGGGATATGACGAGAAGGTTGTTGAGGTGCTTGAACTGTCAGACCAGCGCAGAGGTGCACCTGAAGCGCAGAAGCTTTACCGGGAAACCGAAGAGAGCAAGCTCAAGCGAGAAGAGAGTGCCAAAATGCGTAAAGAGCTGGGCTCTGCACCGGCGCACCGACCGGATAAGAAGAGCCGGCGAGAACTGCTGCGAGTTAAAGGGTTCTGGGACGATTAACAACGACAGGATACAATAGGCGTTTTCGTACCATCCTCAATTAACAGAGTAGTTTTTCGATGAGTAATTCAGATCAGATCCAGCGCTTGATGTTCGATGATTTTGATGTGCGCGGGGTATTGGTAGGGCTGGATGAGAGCTATCAGCAGGTGCTTTCGCGTGCTGACTATCCTGAAGTTTTACAGAAAGTACTGGGTGAAATGCTCGCAGCGGTTGCGCTGCTTACCTCCAATCTGAAGATTGAGGGGCGTCTGTCGCTTCAGGCACAGGGTGACGGTGATCTTCGTGTGCTGCTCGCGGAATGTAACCATCGCAATGAAATCAGGGGGATCGCCCGATATTCCGATGATGTGGATCTGTCTGAGGTGGAGCGTTTTGATCAGCTTCTGGTTAATGGACGCATGGCGCTGACCATTGAACCTGAATCCGGTCAGCGCTATCAGGGTGTTGTGCCTTTAGAAGGAGCGACCGTTGCTGAATGTATCCAGCAGTATTTTACACAGTCAGAACAGCTGCCTACCTATCTGCAACTGACAGCCGATAGCAAGCGGGCCGCGGGGCTGATGCTTCAGGTGCTTCCTGCTGCAGGTAGCGGCGATCAGGACTGGTCTCATGTAGTTACACTAGCAACCACACTTAGCGACAAGGAGCTGCTTGAGCTGGATAACAGCAGTTTGCTCTATCGTTTATATCATCAGGATAAAGTGCGCCTTTATGACCCTGACGCTATCAGCTTTAAATGCGATTGCTCGCGTGAGCGCAGTGCTGGTGCGATGCAGTTGATGACAGAAGAGGAGCTGCTTTCTCTTGCCAGGGAGCAGGGTGGCAAAATTGAGATGAACTGCCAGTTCTGTAATCAGATCTACACCTTTGATGAACCTGATATTCGCGCGCTATTCAAAAATGACGGCCAGCTTAACGAGTCGAACGCTTTACACTAACGGATTGGGCATTAGAGCTGTATCCGAAGGCTCGCATATGTTTTAATGTTGCACCCCGATAATAACAATACTGAGTGAGCGGTAAATCCGTCGACACTACAGATACGTCCCCAAGATAAGCGCGTAATAGACGAAGCTCGCCCGCATGAGGTGCTTGGGTTTTTTCTTTCCAGGTAAACACAGGGCTCCGCCCGAGGGTATCAGTCCATGACAAAAGAGTTGGTCAATCAGACCCACCTTAACCTTACTACTGCTGAACTGGTTGAAGCAGCTATTGCACGGGGAGAGGGTGTTCTCGCAAACACCGGTGCGTTGGTTGTTACTACAGGTAAGCGTACTGGTCGTTCTCCGATGGATCGCTATATTGTGCAGGAACCAAGTACTGCTGATGCGATTGACTGGGGTGCTATCAACCGTCCGTTTGATGCTGAAAAATTTGATGCGCTTTGGACACGTGTAGAAGCTTATCTTGCTGATAAAGAAAGCTATGTGTCGGAAGTGCACGTTGGGTCTGATCCCAACAACTACCTCGCTGTTCGTATGACAACTGAGACAGCCTGGCAGAACCTCTTTGGACAGAACCTGTTTATTCGTCCTCTGGAATATAATCCTAAGGCGAAAGAGGAGTGGCAGATCCTTAACGTTGCGGATTTCGAATGTGATCCTGAGCGTGATGGCACTAACTCTGATGGCGCAGTTATCCTGAACTTTGCCAAGCGCAAAGTCCTGATCGCCGGTATGCGTTACGCTGGCGAGATGAAAAAAGCGATGTTCTCTGTTCAGAACTTCCTGCTTCCTGAACGCGATGTTCTGCCAATGCACTGCTCTGCAAACATCGGAGAAGATGGCTCTACAACTCTGTTCTTTGGTCTTTCCGGTACGGGTAAGACTACGCTGTCAGCTGACCCTGATCGTTACCTGATCGGTGATGATGAGCATGGTTGGGGTAAAGGCGCTGTTTTCAATCTGGAAGGCGGTTGCTACGCGAAGACTATCGATCTGAGCCACAAGAACGAACCGATTATCTGGGAAGCGATCCGTTTCGGTGCGATCATAGAAAACGTTATGCTTGATGAGCACCGCGTAGCGAACTATCACGACACCAGCCTGACTGAGAATGGTCGTTGTGCCTATCCACTGGATCATGTTGAGAAGCGTTCAGCGACCAATATGGGTGGCGAGCCTGACAATATCGTATTCCTGACCTGTGACCTGACGGGTGTGCTGCCACCAGTATCAGTATTGTCAAAAGAAGCGGCGGCTTACCACTTCCTGTCTGGCTATACTGCGTTGGTTGGCTCGACTGAAATGGGTTCAGGCGGTGGTATCAAGTCTACCTTCTCAACCTGCTTTGGTGCGCCATTCTTCCCACGTCCTGCACATGAATATGCTGAGCTGCTGATCAAGCGTATTGAAGAGTACGGCTCTAAAGTCTATCTGGTTAATACTGGCTGGACCGGTGGTAGCTACGGTACAGGTCAGCGTTTCAGCATCCCGACAACTCGCGCAATCATAGCGGCTATCCAGAGTGGTGTGTTGCATAATGCCGAGACCCAGCATATCGAAGCGCTGAATCTGGATGTGCCTGTGTCTGTACCTTCAGTTGATCCTAAGCTGCTGGTGCCTCAGCAGACCTGGGCTGATGCGGCTGAATATGAAAAGGCTGCCGCGGGTCTGGCTGCGCAGTTCATCAAGAACTTTGAGAAATTCGAAGGTGTTGATGAGCGCATTATTGCTGCAGGTCCTAAGGGTTAATAACCCCCTGAAAGCATTGAGAAAGGCGGGTATATCCCGCCTTTCTTATGTTCGGCTTCCTGATGATGGCAGCGCCACGGAGGTGGCAAACCAACGGTTGAAAAACAGCTTAGGTATCAGTGGTAGCAGGCGTGTCAGCAGGGCGATTATCAGCAAAGACCAGATGAGTCGGGCCCAGAGAATGCCGCTCAGCTCCGCGCCTGTCAGAGCGATTAGCAGCGTATCTTCTATCAGGCTGTGGCAAAGCCCCAGCAGTGTAATGGATCCCATTACCTCCTGAGGCGTCAGCTGCCCTTTCTGCGCTTCTCTGATTAATAGCCCGCCCCCGTACGCCAGTCCCAGAGTAATACCGATAAGCGTCATCGAAAGCGCGTTCCGGGAGATCCCGATCAGCTTCAGTAGGGGTTGCAGGAGATATTCCAGCAGACGCTCAACTCCGCTTACTTTTATCAGATGCACCATCGCCACCAGTCCAAGAATGATCAGTGCGGTCCAGAACAGGCTGATCAACTGGGTCTCTAACCATATCGACCAGCCTTCCTCCTGAGTCTCGGGGCGCCAGAGTAGTTCCAGCGGCTGTTGCATCTCGGGAAGCGTTTGATAGTAGTGGTGTAGCAGTAGGGCTAACAGATAGGTGCCCAGAACGCGCATCAAAAACTGAGGTATCACCCTGCAGCCGGCTTTTCGGGCAACGCTAAGTTCTACGAGTAGAGTATGAGCACCCAGCATCAGTACGCCCAGCAGCGTTGTTTGCTCAAGTGTCCAGTCAGACGAATAGCTGACAAAAACAACCAGCCCACCATAGATGTTAGTCAGAATGGTTGTAGCCCAGATCAGACTGGCAGATGAGGGGAGGCCCAGCGGCTCCATTAGTGGATCAAGAAGTCGCGATAAGAGCTCCACCCAGCCGAGCTGATCAAGTATCCGGATGATGATTAGCGCCGGAATAAGTACCTTAAATAGCGTCAGGCAGACTTTGAACCAGTCGCTGAAAATCTTCAAACAGAAGTTTTTTGCCGCATGATAAAACAAATCAATCGACATCTTAGTTAAAATCCTAGGTAAATCGCTAGTGAAAAACTCCCGAAAGCAGATCGCAGATGCTATTATCGGTGGGTTATTTGCGCAAGTGATCTGGCCTGAATTACCTTTTGGATAGGAATGTTTCAGATCCCGGCGAGCATTTTTGTGGTTTTAGTGCCCAACGCATTGGAGAAATCTACGAATGAGTGAAAATATCGTTAA
>JBFEXW010000013.1:0-19190 GCA_041562495.1 Marinobacterium sp.
ATGATCCTCCTTTGTCCTGCTTGGCTTCGACTTCAGCCACCCAAAGATCATGGTGCTGAACCGCCCACTCCCGATCAACCTGACCACTCACCATCGCATCCAATGCACCTTCCATGCCAAGC
This sequence comes from Marinobacterium sp., assembly GCA_041562495.1. Classification (GTDB taxonomy): domain Bacteria; phylum Pseudomonadota; class Gammaproteobacteria; order Pseudomonadales; family Balneatricaceae; genus Marinobacterium_E. The sequence continues at coordinate 123 of JBFEXW010000013.1, forward strand.
GTACCGATATAGATATGGGCAATGATAGCGACCATCATGACGAACGCTACAATCGCATGCCAGATATTGGTGTACTGCATCTCCTGTTGCGGCGTCAGAACCGTCGCAAAATCGGTTCCGAATACCGAGTTCACGAAAACGAATGTTTTAGCGAACAGATGCATCTCAAATGGGAACAGCAACGACAGCCCCGATAATGCAACCGATACCCCAAGAATCATCACCGTCCAGAAAACTATCTTCTGGCCCGCATTGAACTTCTTGGCAGATGGATGCGACTTGGTGAAGATACCGCCACCCGCCAAAATCCACTGCAAATCCAGTTTATTGGGAATATTGTGTGCAACCCACATCAGGAAAGTCATCACCAGACCCAGCATAAAGGACCAGCCGATATTATTGTGGATCCACTTGGTAACTTCTGCCATGGCAGCAAACGCCTCATGTCCCATTACGGGAATCAGGAATTTACGCCCCATCAGCGTCAGCAGGCCTGTGATACCCAGTGCGATAAACGAACCGGCCAATAACCAGTGACCAAAGCGTTCGACCGCTTTGAATCTTTGGATTGTCGTACCTGACGGACCACCTTCGATCCGAATGGTTCCACGCGCCAGATAGAATATCGCCAGCAGTACGACTATGCCTATAAGTGCACCGCCGCCATAGGTGATAACCGGCCCCTCACGCAATTGGTACCATTGCATACCACCATCCTGAATCAGGACACCTGACGCAGGCCCCCGCGCCTGAACTCGGGGAGCAATCTCGTTATAGCGAATTGCACGATATATTTCAGAATCAGACTGTCCACCATTAGTACCCAACTGAGCACTGATCGGTGCCGCCTTAGACGGATCACCAATATTGGCGGATCTGAACGTCTCGTCGACTTTCAGGTTAGCCTGACGAGCCATAATATCTTCCAGGGTTTGAGCGCCCCCAGTAGAGGTTCGATCAATCACGGGGGCCTCTTCCGCCCAACCGAGATTAAAGACTAGTGCAGCCAGCACAAAGAGGGCCGCACCAAAGACTTTGAAGTTCATAAGAGCACTCCAACAGAATCAACAAAAAGAATTGGTTGCTTCCACGAATTCCGGGGCCCTAAGGCCCCGGAACAGTCAGGTTAGCTTAGCTTAGCCACCCTTCTTCTCGTAGGCCGTGCCCCATCCCCAGGCACCCGAGCCGAAGCCACGGGTTACTACGCGCTGGCGATAGATATTAGACACGTCGTTACCATCACCGGCCAGAAGTGCTTTGGTAGAGCACATCTCAGCACAGATTGGCAGCTTTCCTTCTGCAATACGGTTGCGTCCGTATTTTGCGAACTCAGTTGTTGAGTTGTCTTCTTCAGGACCACCTGCACAGAACGTACATTTGTCCATCTTACCGCGGCTACCAAAGTTACCCGCCTGCGGATACTGAGGCGCGCCGAATGGGCAAGCATAGAAGCAATAACCACAACCGATACACAGGTCCTTGGAGTGCAACACTATACCGTCTGGTGTCTGGTAGAAGCAGTCAACCGGACAGACAGCCATACAAGGCGCATCTGAACAGTGCATACAAGCTACCGAGATTGTACGCTCACCTGGTTTGCCATCATCGATGGTTACCACGCGGCGACGGTTAATGCCCCACGGGACTTCGTTCTCGTTCTTACAGGCCGTTACGCAGGCATTACATTCGATGCAGCGTTCGGCGTCGCAAAGGAATTTTGCGCGTGCTTGTCCTTCAAGTGCCATTTTCTACACCTCCTTCTTATGCCGGCATTATCGAACATAGGGTTGCTTTGGTCTCTTGCATCTGCGTGACCGAGTCATACCCGTATGTTTGAACGGTGTTAGTGGATTCACCCAGGACATATGGATCAGAGCCTGCAGGATATTTATCCCTCAAGTCTTTACCCTGGAAGTGTCCGCCGAAGTGGAATGGCATAAAGGCCACACCTTCACCGACGCGCTCAGTGACCATCGCTTTCACCTTGATACGTCCGCCTTCAGGACCGGAAACCCAGACATCCTTGCCATCACGAATGTTCAGGTTGTTCGCATCACGCGGATTCACCTCGATGAACATATCCTGTTGCAGCTCTGCCAGCCATTTGTTTGAACGTGTCTCGTCACCACCGCCCTCGTACTCAACCAGACGGCCAGAGGTCAGGATGATAGGAAAGTCTTTGCTGAAGTCGTTCTTCTGAATTGACTCATACAAAGTTGGAACACGCCAGAACGTCTTGTCGGCATAGGTTGGGTAATCTGCAACCAGATCTCGACGCGAGGTGTACAGTGGCTCACGGTGAAGTGGCACTGGATCAGGGAAGTTCCAGACAATAGCGCGAGCCTTAGCGTTACCAAAAGGTGCACACTCATGCTTGATTGCAACACGCTGGATACCACCCGAGAGATCAACTTTCCAGTTGGTCTTAGGTCCGGCCACTTTCTCAATGCTGGCACGCTCTTCCGCAGTCAGATCTTTATCCCAACCCAAATCCATCAGCATCTGCATGGTGAATTCTGGATAGCCATCTTTAATCTCGGAGTTTTTAGAGTAGACACCGTCTGCAAGCAGACTGACGCCGTCACGTTCAACACCGAAACGGGCACGGAAGGTGAGACCACCTTTGGATACCGGCAGAGACATATCGTACAGGTTAGGCGTACCCGGATGATTCATCTCTGGCGTACCCCAACATGGCCATGGCATACCGTAAACATCGCCATCACAAGGCCCACCCACCGCACGGAGAGTTGTCTTGTCAAAGTGGTGCTGGTACTGCATATGCTTCTTAATACGCTCTGGAGACTGACCGGTGTAACCGATTGTCCACATACCACGGTTGAACTCACGAGTCAGATCCTCGGTAACCGGGATATCGCCTTCAACGGCAATATTACGGAACAGACGATCACTGAAACCGAATTTATCAGCAAACAGCTTCATAATTTCGTGATCGACTTTAGAATCAAACAGAGGCTCAACTACTTTTTCACGCCACTGGAACGATCGGTTAGATGCCGTTACTGAACCTGAGTTTTCGAACTGAGTAGTCGAAGGCAGGAGGTAAGCACCATCTTTACGATCATGCAGCACTGCTGAAACGGTAGGGAATGGGTCAACTACAACCAGCAGGTCCAGTTTCTCCATTGCGTCTTTCATCTCAACCATACGGGTCTGAGAGTTAGGCGCATGCCCCCAAAGAACCATAGCGCGAGTATTATCAGGCTGCTCCAGGTTTTCCTTCGCTTCCAGGACACCATCGATCCAACGAGAAACAGGAATACCCTTCTCGTTCATCATTGGACGGCTCTTGCCATCTTTATCCAGAGTTGCGAAACGACCTTTCAGCCAATCGAGATCTTCGTCCCAGACACGGGCCCAGTGAGCCCAGGAACCAGCCGCCAGACCATAGTAACCTGGCAAAGTATCCGCCAGAACCCCAAGGTCAGTAGCACCCTGAACGTTATCATGACCACGGAAGATATTAGTACCACCACCAGCGGTACCCATATTACCCAGAGCCAGCTGCAGTATGCAGTACGCACGAGTATTGTTGTTACCGTTAGAGTGCTGAGTACCACCCATACACCAGATCACAGTACCTGGACGGTTGTTAGCCAAGGTGCGTGCAACACGCTCAAGCTGTTTACCCGGAGTACCAGTAACGCGCTCAACTTCTTCTGGGTTCCAGCGTTTCACCTCTTTGCGAATGTCGTCCATGCCGTACACACGGGTACGAATGAACTCTTTATCTTCCCAGCCGTTTTCAAAGATGTGCCACAGGATACCCCAGACCAGCGCAACGTCAGTACCCGGACGGAAGCGCACATACTCATCAGCATGGGCTGCTGTACGTGTGAAACGCGGATCACAAACGATAACTGGCGCGTTGTTCTCTTCCTTGGCTTTCAGGATATGTAGCAGTGATACAGGGTGAGCCTCGGCAGGGTTACCCCCGATCAGGAAGATCGCCTTGGACTTGTGAATATCATTGTACGAGTTTGTCATCGCACCGTAGCCCCAGGTGTTCGCTACGCCGGCAACCGTTGTTGAGTGACAGATACGGGCCTGATGATCAACGTTATTGGTACCCCAATACGCCGCAAACTTACGATACAGATAGGCCTGTTCATTGGAGAACTTCGCACTACCGAGCCAGTAAACGGAATCCGGACCACTCTCCTGACGAATCTGCAACATTTTGTCGCCGATTTCGTTGATCGCCTGATCCCAGGAGACTTTCTGCCACTTACCGTCGACCATTTTCATTGGGTATTTCAAACGGCGATCGTTGTGCGCGTGTTCACGTACAGCGGCACCCTTAGCGCAGTGTGCACCTAGGTTAAACGGGCTATCCCAACCTGGTGACTGACGGGTCCATACGCCATTTTCAACTTCAGCCTCGACCGTACAGCCGACTGAACAGTGCGTACAAACTGTCTTTTTGTGAACCACTTCGCTAGCCGCTGTCGACGGAGTCGCTGCCTGAACGCGCGTTGGCGTCAGAGATAATGCAGCCAGTCCACCTACTGCAACACCGGATGCACTCAAAAATGCACGGCGATCCAGAGTTTTTGAAGCGAGGGATGAAAGCAAAGATCCCGCACGGGAGCCTTTCGCTACCCCGTTGGTCTTCTTCCTTAACATATTCAGATACCTCTGTTTTTTATTCTTGTTTTCTTAGAAATGTGGATAACCATCCAAGAGCATCACGCAACCTTGAACAGCTCACACCTCATCAAAAACGAGCCGATTCCAAATATTTACGTGTATGTTCAGTGTCACGCAGACCACGGCTTTCAGGAACGCTTTTAACGACCTGAGCTGCGGCGTTCGGCGCTACTGCCACTGCAACGGCAGCGGGTGCTGCTGTCACAGCCATACGCAAGAAACGGCGACGACTGTTTTCACGCTGTTGGTTGTCCATAGGACACCTCCACCTGGGTTAAGGGATCGGGTAGATCCCGGTTACTGAATTGCAAAAGCTTCAGCCTCTACAGTCATGAAAGCCCGACCTAACGAGCCAACAGGCGCATAGAAAACAGAAGATTGCGCTTCTTCTAAATCGGTGAAAAATAACTTCGCCCACTTTGCCAAGTGAGCATCAAAAAAGGCTTTTTGTGATGACAGATCGCTGTCGCAGGAAAATTCCCCGGTAATAATACCGGACATAATTTCACACAACGTGCCCATATGATCCTCGGGCTCTTTAACATCATCACTGGATCTGATACCCCGAGCCATCAGATCGCTACGCAGATCTGCCAGAGGTTTTTCGTTCAGAAAACCGGTCAGGTAGTAACTGGCATAAGGCAGCAACTCACCGCGACTCAGCCCGATAAAGAGGTTACTGTACTCCTGCTCGGCATCACTCTGAGTGGTGCGTCCAGCAAGAGCAGCAAGATTTTTAGAAGCAGCCCCCAATGGCGTATCGTCACCCTGCAGGGACGCCAGGCCACGAAGCAGTTCATCTGATGGAGGCGCGCTCAGCAACACACCCAGCAACTGATACATCTGGGCACGGGCGCGATCCTCATCACTAATTGAGCGAGGGCACTGAATTTCAGCAGTGTTAGCCAAGTCTTTATCCTTATTTATATATTGCTTGGAACTTTCGCTATCTATCCTTATAGCTCACAGGAATCAACGGCGCAAGAATGATTTCGGATACTAAAATTTAAAATCCATCCGGGGACGATAGCGCGGCGTGAAAGAAACCTCATCCTCGGCAGTAACAGGTTCAACAGGCATTATTACAGGCTCAACAGGCACTATTACAGGCGCCACCTCAACTGAAGACTCTGACTTCAGATACTCGACCTGCTCCTTTGAAGCTACCTGAACCGGAACCTCTGACTGTTGATCTTCCGACTGCTGTACTTCGATCTGCTCATCGAGCTCGACGCCAGCCACCTGCTCAAGCTGTCCAGTTTTATCGATCAGCCCCTGCCCCACTTTATAGAGCGTCTTAAGCCCGCCCGCAGCAACAGTGATGTCATTGAAATCCTCATCGTAGTCATTAAGACCATCCAGAACAGCAAGAACAGGATTGGATTTCCAAAGCGATCGCAACGCTCTGCGACGCAACAGCTCAGGAATCTCTTTGCGCATAAAGCCGGTTATATCGGTACCAAGCTCGATTGCATCCGGATCAGGGAGATCGTACTTAACCAGCACCTCCTGATCAGGCAGCGCCTCATTGATCGCCAGCTCCTGCTCTTCGGGTGATAATTCAGGCTCTTCTGCGGTACTCGGTGGGAGTTCAGCCTCATTGCGGGCTTCGTTTTTTTTGCGTGACCAACGCTGAAAACGTGATTCAGTCATCAGTGCACCGTTGATTTTTTAATATTAGCAGGAGAGCGATAGACATCACTCTCCTGACGAATTCGAGCATCGCCTTTGCCATCTTCGACAGCATCAACACGAAGCCTGTCCCGGCGACGCTTCTTAAACGGCTCATCGACATAATGCATATCGACAAACTCTTTAATCCAGGCCGCCAGAGTCTCAGGGATCGGCACCGGCTCAACAATGCTCTCACCAGTATCCAGAGCATCCTGAGCTTCATATGCACTAGCAGTAATTGCACTGACGAACCAGCCTGAAGGAGAGAGATTGGTTTCGTCGCGATCCATAATCACCCATACAGACGGCACACTCATATTCAGGGATACAAGATAGCCCTCCACATCGGCCCGAAACAGCTCCATATCCACAGTTCCGGCATGGTAATCAACAACCTCTCCATCCCGAACCAGCTCCTTCCAGAACAGATCCGGCGCGCCAGCAATAACCGCCACCGGTTTCCAGATATCCTGCGCCCATCGTGTCACACCAGACGTGCGACGAACTACTGCACCAACCTTTAATTCGCGCTTCCAACTATCCATTCGACTGCTCATAGCAATTCTCTTTTTTATGAAAATATCAGAATCCGAAACGATATCCAACTCGTCAATGATTACAAGCTGTGGCATGCTCAGTGTTGATCTCTCATTAAAAATAACTACATAGAGTCAGGTTACTGATGACGACACATAAAACGCTTCTGTTATGTACCTGTGATAAAACTCAGTCTTTTGATCCCAAGACACTGCAATCTGCCGCTGGTGCAGAGCAGGTGATCACAGTAGATCAGCTGTGCGGCAAAGATATGAATACCGCCGCCGAGCATCTGACCGCGACTAACGAATTGCTTATCGCCTGCGGCCAGCAAGCCGCCCTTTTTGAGCGGCTAGGGGAAGACGTGGAGATTGAATTTCAGCACTCCGCGCCACTGAAAACTATCGACATTCGAGACCGTGCAGGCTGGAGCGGATCAAACGCCAAGTCCAAACGTTTGCATGCCAAACAGGCCGCTCTGATCGCCGCAGCACAGCTACCTGCTTCCCTAGCCCCCCTGAAAACGATTGTATCCAGCGGAGTGTGCTGCATAGTAGGCCCCACCGAACAGGCTATCAAAATGGCTGAACTGGTGCAGGAGGAGCTGGGCGTTACCTGTGTTGTTAACGATTCCGGACCTATGCATCTGCCATCCGCAGGCTATAACCTTGCCAGAGGTCAGTTAACAGAAGCCAAGGGCGCTCTGGGCTGTTTTGAACTGGAGTTCTCACAACTTCAGACTCTGAACCCTGCAGGGCGTGGAGCACTCAGCTATGGCGATATTAAATCTACTGCCAGTAGCGAGTGCGATGTTTTCATCGATCTGCGGGGCAAAGAACCGGCATTCCCCAGCCATCAGAAACGCAATGGTTACTTCTGGGCTGACCCGACTAAAACCGGAGAATTGGAGCGTATCGCCTTAACCGCCAGAGAACGTGTCGGAGAATTTGAAAAAACCGTATTTTTCAAACTCGAAACCTCTCTCTGTGCACATTCCCGCGCGAATAAAACCGGCTGTACGCGCTGTCTTGACGTCTGCCCAACCGAGGCAATCTATTCCGCCGGCGACCATGTACTGATCGATTCAAATCTCTGTGCCGGTTGCGGTTCCTGTGCAGCCGTCTGCCCAACTTCAGCCGTAACAATGAATGAAACGCCATTTGAAGCGCTGACCAAAGCCGCAGACGTTATGGCCAAAACCTATCGTAAACAGACCAATGAGGCTCCACGTCTGGTATTTCATACTCTGGATGCTGGAGCTGATGCGATTTCCAACCTGGCTCGCTACGGCGATGGACTTGCAGATGATCTGATTCCGCTGGGACTTGAACATGTCGATCGCATCGGACACGCAGAGATACTTGCAGCTCTGGGCGCGGGCTATGCAGAAGTAATGATACTGGCCGATAATGAAACAGACCGCGAGGCTGTGACCGCTGAAGTAGAACTGGCCCGTGCCATGACAACCGGAGCAGGACAGCCCGCTAGCCGCATCCGAATCGTTTCTGCCGATGAACTAAGTACCGCGGCAGAAAACAATGTACCAGCATGCAACCCGGTCCTCCTGGTCGGCGGCCGCCGGGATATCACGCGAGTCACTGTTGGCGCCATGGCAGGCGGAAAGCTTGAACAGGCGATCCCGCTGCCTGCTGGCGCACCTTACGGTGCCGTAGAAATCAATTCAGATCAGTGCACCCTCTGTCTGGCCTGTGTATCACTCTGTCCGACCGGTGCTCTGGGCGACAATCCGGATCGACCTGAGGTTCTGTTTACAGAAAACGCCTGTGTTCAATGTGGCGTCTGCGAAAGCACCTGCCCTGAAACGGCCATCACACTAAAACCACAACTAGAACTCTCGACAGAGGCATTGAGAGCCCGTGCGCTCCACGGGGAAGATCCTTTTGAATGCATCAGTTGCGGTGTTCCCTTCGGCGTTGCCAGCACCATCAACCGAATCGTTGAAAAGCTGGAAAACCAGCACTGGATGTTCACCAATACTGATAATGTAAAACTGGTCAAGATGTGTGACGACTGTCGAATCAAAGCCCAGTACCACAGTGAAAGTTCACCTATGGCAATGGGAGAGCGCCCACGGGTACGCACTACTGACGACTACCTAGACAGCTAATAACTCAACAGGATAAAAAATGGTTCAATACACCGATGTAGGCAGCAATACAGGACGCGAAAATATTATTGGTACCGACGCGCCCAGACCTCAGGACAAAAATCCCGAAGGGATTGATCGCATCATTGCTATCGCTTCAGGCAAAGGTGGCGTAGGTAAATCAACAGTATCATCCAACCTCGCCATCGCACTCGCGTCTAAAGGTCTTAAAGTAGGACTTCTGGACGCTGATGTTTATGGTCCAAGCCAGCCTCGCATGCTGGGCGTATCAGGCCGCCCTTCCAGCCCTGATGGACAGACAATTCTGCCGCTGCGTAATCATGGCGTAACTCTGATGTCTCTGGGTCTGATGACACCAGAAGATGAAGCCATTATCTGGCGTGGCCCTATGCTGATGGGTGCACTTGAGCAGATGATGAATCAGGTTGACTGGGGCAAGCTGGACGTACTACTGGTGGACCTTCCACCAGGCACCGGTGACGTACAGATGACCCTGAGCCAGAAGTTCTTCGTTGCCGGAGCAGTTATCGTCTCTACACCTCAGGACATCGCGCTGATTGATGCCCGCAAAGGGATCGACATGTTCAAGCGGATGGACGTACCTTTGTTTGGGCTGATCGAAAACATGGCATCTTTTGTCTGCGACGGATGCGGAAAAGAGCACCATCCGTTCGGATCCGGTGGTGCGCGTGCCGAGGCAGAAAAACTGGGCGTTCCGCTGCTGGGCGAAATCCCGCTTGATCTGGACATTCGTATCGGTTCAGACGGCGGTGTTCCAATCGTGGTATCCAAGCCCGATAGTCCTCAGGCTCAGGCGTTCCAGCACATAGCAGATGCAGTTATTGCCTCTGATGTCTACGCTCAGGCTGTCCTATGATGACAACACCGCGATTTCCACCGCTATTCACAGGCGAGCTGGTACCTAATCATATTGATCCCTTTAATAAGGCTGTTAGTCAGGCTATTGCGGGGATCGACTCAGGTACCATCTTCTATTCCGAAGCAGTTAACTCACTGAGTGCGGCGCTGGTGCTGGCACCAGAGACCGCGCTAGAGGATGCTATTCAGGCAGTCTATATTGTTCAGATCGGTCTTGCAGAAAGTCTCGGCGCACTGGCTCCGCCTGAGGTTCCCGTGCACTTCCAATGGCCCGACCGCATTAAAGTGAATGGCGCACTCTGCGGCAAGATTCGCTATGCATCAGATGTTTCCGATCCCAAGGCTGTTCCCAACTGGCTGGTGATTGGCATAGAGATGCCTTTCATGCAACTGGCTGACGAACCCGGTAGCAACCCGAATGAAACCTGTCTGCAGGAGGAGGGCTGTGGCGAAATAACACCGATGGCACTTTTGGAAAGCTGGTCGAAACATACACTGCTATGGCTGACCTACTTTATGGATAGCGGCTTCGATCGGATACATAACGAGTGGCGCCCACGCTGCGACACTATTGGAAAAGAGATCGATCAACCAGCATCAGGTATTTTTGTTGGGCTGGATGAAAAAGGCCGGATGTTGTTACGTCAGGGCGTTATGACTGAAACGCTAAGTCTGATTGAATTTGCGGAGCACACATGAAACTAGCCAGAACCCTGCGACTAGATATATCCGATCAGAACGTGTTTGAACTTCCGGCACCAAGTGGCGAATGGGCAATCTCCGGCGGATTTGAGTTTTCCAACTGGACCGAAGTTGACCTGAAAGGCAAACCCCGTCAGGCCTTTAGTAACGGCTGGTACAGTATAGAGTCCGGTGGTCGCGCCAGCTTTGTTGGCGTCTGCAGCATCACTGAAGCGGAGTTAGACGTGTTACGTCAGACACTGGCGCAAACCTTTGTCGAGATCTACGGCGCACCGGATATAGAAGCGGCCTACCCTGTTGCCTGCGAAGAGATCGATCAGATGCGCAGCATGTGTGAAGACTTTGAAGACAACACGCTGCTGATGGTAAGCCGCTCCCTGACAGATTTAGGCGTCGAAGAGACCTACCACTCAAGAGCACCGCAGGATGCTTCGCTAGAGGCGTTTGCGGTTCACGGCAGCTACGAGTAATTACAACCCGAAACTGGCGTAAGGAATATACCGCACGGGGGTTCCTGGTTCTATCTGTTGAGCACTCTCATCCAGATCAACCAGCCCCTCGGACCAGGCCAGACCTGTTACCCGCCCCGAACCTTCAGAACTGAACACCTCAACCTGCCCATCTCGAACTCGAGCACGAAGTAGCTCGCTGCGCCCCGGTTTCTTGTTCTTAGTGAAATTGGCGGGCATCACATAACCCTGAGGCTCAAACCACGCCCCTCCTGCCAGCAACGCCATCGCAGGCGCGCCAAACCGTAAAGTGCAGACCCAGGCAGCAACCGGATTCCCCGGCAATCCGATGACGGGTGTCCCATGAAACATCGCCAGAGCCAGAGGACGTCCCGGTTTCAGCGCAATTCTCCAGTTACTGATATCCCCATGCGCTTTAAGCATTTTAGAAACATGATCCTCATCACCTGCAGAGATCCCGCCACTGGTCAGTATCAGATCACACTGTTCAGCCCCCCGTTCCAGCGCAGCAGTTACCTCTTCAGCCCGGTCAGGCGCGTGCCCCAGATCGACAAGCTGATAACCGAGTTGCTCAACAAGTGCACTCAACATAGGGCGGTTAGCATCATATATCTGCCAGTCCGTAACACTTGCACCAACAGGCTTAACCTCATCGCCGGTGGACAACACCCCAACTCGCAGCTTCTGGTACAAATCAACTGTTTCGACCCCCACACTGGCCAGCACGGAGATTTGAGTAGGGGTTAAACGGGTACCAACAGTTAGAATCCTATCCTGTTCCTGAATATCCTCGCCCGCTTTGCGCGAATTGGCTCCCGCTTTTAAAGTGCCATTCAGATGCAGCTTCCCTTCAAAAACTTCGCAGTCTTCATCCAGAACCACGGTATCAGCACCTGCCGGCATCACCGCACCAGTTAAAATACGGATCGCCTGCCCCTCTGGCACCTGCCCCTCATAAGGCACGCCAGCCGCACTACGCCCATCAACCAGAGGCATGACACAGGGAACATCTGTTAACGGACCTTTAAAAGCGTAACCGTCGACTGCTGAATTACTGCTGGGAGGATGCGCTCTGGGTGCATAGACATCGCTTGCCAGTATCCGGCCATTTACCTGCGACAATGGAACAGCCTTTTCTATATCAACGACCGGATGCAACCGGGAACACAGCCGTTCCAGAGCCTCATCGACCGGTGTCCAGTTCACACCCGGAGGCAAAGCAAAGCAGTCATTACGAAGCGGCTTCATGTTGATCCTTTTCTAAAATAAAATCGGCGATCCCGGATACATCGTTCAGATCAAAGCTGGGTAGCAAAGTATTCAGCTCATAGTCTGCAGCAACAGCCAGAATACTCGTATCGGTACGATGCAGTGGCTGCTGCCTACACTCCTGCCGGTGCACTTCAATTCTGGGGTGCCTGTGTGATTTAAAGCCCTCTACTACAACCCAGTCACAAGGCCCCAATCGCGCCAGCAACTGCTCCAGCGTTGGCTCCTCGGCTCCGCGAAGCTCATGCATGATTGCAAAGCGCTTCCCCCCCGCGAGAATAACCTCCTGTGCACCCGCTTCACGATGAAGGTAGCTGTCGGCACCCGGCTGATCCACATCTACGCCATGATGCGCATGTTTAATCGAATTAACCTTCAAACCCCGGCTAACTAACTCACGAATCAGCGCACTCGCTAGCGTGCTCTTACCGCAGTTTTTCCACCCCACTATACCTATGACGTTCACTTCAGATGCTGCTCCGCCCAAGCCAGATCGTCTGGCGTATTAATATTGAAAAAATCAACTTCATCAAAGAGCACCAGCGACTCGCCTTGCGCCTGAGTCCACTGACGAATTTTGCGTACGCCATCATTCAGTGCAGCTCTTAAATCTTCTCTCAAAGAGACCCGCCAGCGACCGAAGGTAGGCTGAGGCAAGCGTCCTCGTTCAGGGTCAGGTGTGGCGGATAAAACGACCGGAGAACTGCTTTCAGCCAACCGTGTCGCGAGATCCAGAGGAAATGCCGGCGTATCCGCAGCTACGCTTATCAGCCATTCATGTCCCTGCTCGGCAGCCCAGTCCATACCCGCCAGAACTCCTGCCAGAGGCCCTGCATAATCGGCTATGGAATCTGCGACAACGGGTAGCCCCAGATCATCAAAGCGACTGAGATCTCCATTAGCATTAAGCACTACGGCGCTCACCTGAGGTGTAATTCGATCAATAACGCGCTGGATCAGAGACTGGTCGCCCAGTATCAAGCGACCTTTATCACCACCACCCATGCGACTCGCCTGCCCACCAGCCAGAATTACTGCGCATTCACTCATGCTCCGCTCCTTTGCGGCGCATTTTTTTACTGTCGTCCGGCACCTGAGACAGGTCATGATCAAACACCAGACGATGCTGACCACTGAGGCAGGTGAATTTTTTACCCCTCATCCGCCCCACCAGAGTCAATCCAACCTGTTGGGCTATATCGACACCCCAGGCGGTAAAACCTGACCGACTGATCAGCGTGGGAATACCCATCAACGCGGTTTTAATAACCATCTCAGAGGTCAGACGTCCCGTGGTATAGAGCACCTTATCTGACGCTGTCATCCTATTTAAGTGCATCCAGCCTGCGATTTTATCTACGGCATTATGGCGACCAACATCCTCCATATACGCCAGCACCTGACGCCCCTGACAAAGTGCAGTACCGTGGATCGCTCCGGTTTCCATATAGAGGCTTGGCGTGTGGTTAATCTGGTAGGAGAGATCGTAAAATGTACTGGTGTGGACTGGTGTATCTGGCAATGACAGCCCTTCAAGCCCGGCCATCATGTCTCCAAACACTGTACCTACAGCGCAGCCAGAAGTTCGGGTTTTCTTTTCGAGTTTATCTTCAACATCTGTGATACCTGCCGTGCGAACGACAGCGACTTCAAGCTCCTCATCGAAATCGATTCCGGTAACCTGATCGGTCTCTTTTAGCATCCCCTGATTAAGCAGGAAACCTAGCGCCAGATATTCCGGATAATCGCCGATCGTCATCGCAGTAACGATCTCCTGACTATTCAGATAAATCGTCAGCGGCCGCTCTTCGATGACACTAATCGATTTGGCTTGACCGTTTTCATCAATACCCTCAACGGTTCGTGATAGCCGAGGATCCATAGGGTTAGGTAGCAGTGTTTCAATCATCATTATTGTTATAGGCCGTATGGTCTCAAATTCTGCGTTTTATTAGCCAGAAGACATCAGCCAACAGATATAAATTAAAGCAGTGTCGTTCTGTAATGGAATAAAGATTGAACCCTCTTTATTTAGGATTCGCAAGCGTTTCGGGCAGACTTAATAAGATTGCTGACACTAACACTTCCACCAGATGAATTGATCACTAGAGCCTTCCTAGCCATCTGGTTTCATTTAGTAATATTGAGTGTATGTTATTAGACTATACACACCCCTGACGACACAGAGATTTGAGGACAGTATGGATCTGCTTACGCTAAACACGGCACTTTACTGGTTCGGCATGATTGGGATATCGGTATTTGCGATCTCTGGCGTACTGGCAGCGGCGGGAAAGCGAATCGACTTTTTTGGAGTCATCGTGCTCGGAATCGTTACCGCGCTTGGAGGCGGTACCATCCGCGATGTTACTCTCGGCATCTATCCGATCACTTGGGTCGCCAATACGATCTATCTCTGGGTCGCGATCGGCAGTTCAATCTTCGCATTTATCTGGTCAAGATACCTTCACTCCCCTCGCAGAATGCTGTTAATACTAGATGGAGCGGGTTTATCGGTTTTTGCCATTACCGGACTTGAGAGGGCAATTCAGGCTGGAGCGCCAGAACTGGTTGCCGTCGTAATGGCAGTAACTTCTGCAGTCGCAGGTGGACTCGTACGAGATATTTTAACGGGACAAATCCCGCTGGTTCTGAAAAACGATGATGGTTTGTATGCAACCTGCGCGATAATGGGGGCCACAATCTATCTGATTCTACAGAAGTGGTTTGCACTGAATAGTGAGTGGATTTTATTACTGGCTATTTTGTTTACCTTTGCAGTCCGGATCGCCGCGATCTTAAGAAAAATCACCTTACCCGAATTCAGAACCCGACGCTCTTAAGGTGTGGTTTCGTGGCAGCGCACCTTCCGATACTAACCACCGAAAACCTGCTTCAGCAGCTCAGTTGACCGTGCAACCGGCTGTTCTCTAATCCGTTTTTCCTGCTGAGCTAGACGCAGGAAAAGCCCATCAAGTGCAGAACTGGTCACGTGAGCACTGATATCGGGACTCATCCCCTGAAACATCGGGATCTGTTTTTCTGCCTGATTGACTAGAGCGGTATAAGCACTCATCACACCCGTCTTTGACATTGCTCGATCTATCAGCGGCTGAAGTTTGGTTGTCAGTGGAGTACGGGTATGTTCGCGAAAATAGTCTGTGGCAGCCGTATCTCCATCCAAGTAGATCTTTTTAGCATCATCAAGCGTCATCTGTTGAAGCGTATCCAAAAAGATCGGCGTTGCCTCGCTGATCGCCTGCTCAGCAGCTAAGTTCATACTCGCTTCAAAAGCATCAACCTGAGAGCTGAGTCCATATTTACGCATCAGGCCTGCAACAGACTGCAGCATTCCCGGCATAGGGATACGAACATCAGCGCTATTGGCATATCCTCCTGATTCTGCAAGACGACCAATTGCCCGTTCACCGCCAACTTTCAGTGCCTCCTTTAACCCCTTGGCAAGAGTCGCCGAATCCAGACTCGTCGAGCGGGTCGGAGTCGTATTGCTGGTTGAGCTGTTCGACTGCAACAACTGCTCTCCCTGTTTCAACAGATCACCCCAGCCAGCCTGAACATGAGAGCTGAGAGAGATTGAAAGAAGGAGGCCCGACATAAGGAGATGGCGATTAAACATATTGTTCTGCTCTGTTGAGGATATGCAAAAAGTATAGCCCAGGAAGAATGCGATTAAGGCCTCAATAGGAAAAGAATTCATACAGCATATAACCGCCTCAACCTAGTCTAAATTGTTAGGGCGGTATTCGAACTGACTGAAAGGCTTCAGTTTGCAGTACGATCCGTTCAAAAATAGGAGAACAGTATGAAAGTTACAGCTGTGATACTGTGCGCCGGGCTGATACTCAGTAATCAGGCGTTTGCAGATACCGATCTCGATCAGATACGGGCTGCCACTGAAAAATACAAAGATGTTAATGTTGCGCTGAAGGAGGGGTACATTCCAGACCCCTCCGGAGTGTGCGTTAGTGCTGCAATGGAAGGCATGCCGGCCGCAATGGGCGATATGGGCATCCACTATATTAATCCCGCAATGCTGAAGATGGGACCACCCGGTGGCCGGGTTAATGGAGAGAGCACTCACACCGACTTTCTACACCCGGCGATACTCCTGTACGAGCCTCAAAGCGATGGTTCGCTGGTTCTTGTAGGTGTTGAAAATCTGGTCTGGAAAAAATCCTGGGAGACCGCTGGACACACATCTCCGCCAATGTTCAATGGACGCCATTGGGACTACATGGGTGATGACCCCAAGACACCGGAAGATGAGGCGCATGGCTTTGAACCCCATTATGACCAGCACGTCTGGGTACACCGCCACCATCCGATGGATGATGCAATGCCGTTTAATCCTGCTGTTAAGTGCCAGAGCTGAACTCAACACGAGGAATCCCTCCTGATGCATGGCGCACGCGGGAGGGGTTCAGCGTATAACTTAAAACCAGAAAACAGCTCAGACGCGCATTCTTGGCACATCATCCGGATCGAGCTTCAGCTCAATCAGTAATGGTCGGTCCCGGTTTGTGATTGCATCAATAGCCAGTTCAAGCTCTTCAGATGACGTCACACAGATTCCCTGACCACCCAATGCAGTTGCCACCTCCGCAAAGCTAGGCCATTCAAACTGAGACAGCCCAGGATCCATGTGACGGTCAACAAACTGTATATGTTCCGCCCCATAAGCGGAATCATTACAAACAATAACAATCAGATCGCGCTTTAAACGCACCGCTGTATTGAACTCATTGATTCCACCCATCATAAACCCACCATCACCAGTGAACAGCACCACCGGGCGATCGGTTACTGCAAGGCTTGCTCCGATCGCTTCAGACAGGCCCAGACCTATAGAACCGAAATGAGCCGTTACCAGAAAGTGCTGTGGATCGGGTACAGATACTCGACACCAGACCTCCGTCATAAAGCGTCCACCGTCTGTTGTCAGAACTCGCTCTTTAGGTAATGCCTGATCCAGACGCTCAAGTGCATGTATGTAATTAACCGTGTTGTCGGCATTTTTCTCCGCCTTAGCTGACGGGTGAGTAGCCAATGAGTTGGGCTCCAGCTCTTTAGTAAATCCAGAACCGGGAATTTCAGCCTCATTCAACCAGTAGATAATATTATCTGCTGTCAGCGCCGCATCAGCCGCCAGAGCGGCGGTAGGATGGAAGTTCTTACTGATCTCTGTAACCGAACTGTTGATCTGCACAACGCGCTTATTCTTCACCAGCTTGCCTTTGTCAGTCGTAAAGTGATGCAAGCTGGTTCCAAAGCAGACAATACAATCGGACTGAGCGATCAGATCATATGCCTGCGGTGTACTCAGGGTACCGAAGATACCCATATTATAGGGGTGGTCGTTAAACATACCCTTGGCTTTCAGCGTCGTTGCCAGAGGCGCTTCGAGACGATCGGCCAGTTCAATCAGTTTCAGTTTAGCGGCCAGTGCACCTCCACCAGCCAGAATAATAGGCCGACGTGCTGAAGCGATAATACCCAGCGCGTTATCAAAATCCTCCCCCTCAGGAACAAACGCAGGAGACGTGAATACAGGATAATGAAACTTGCTATACGCTACCTCCTGCCACATAAAATCTGCCGGCATATTGACCACTACAGGACGCTGCTCTGCCTGCGCACGGTAAAACGCTTCAGCAATATCACTGGATGCGGTTTCCGGAGACCTGATCTGAATAAAGCCTGCGCCGGTTGTTTTAATCACTTCACGCTGATCAATATTCTGTAAGTTCTGCCTGTCCATAGCAGGCGTGTCACCACTTAACAGAACCATTGGGATACGCGCACGTGTACCTTCAACCAGAGCTGTCACACAGTTGGTTAATGCCGGACCATGCGTAATCGTCGCTACACCAATCTTGCCAGACACCCTGGAGTAAGCAAGAGCCATCAGCACAGAGCTACCTTCATAAGCAACAGGAATAAAGCTCCCCCGGCAGCCCCGAACATAGTGATCAACCATGAACAGATTGGCGTCACCCATTAATCCAAACAGAGTATCAACCTGATGATCTGCAAGCGTTTGAGCAATGGCCTGATAGGTGTACTTAAGATCTTTATTCATGGGTTGATCCAAATTCTGCGTAGCACTGATTAATGGGAATATTTTTCGGTAACTGAAAGTAACCGAATTGAATTTTCATATTAATCAAAGTAATTGAATTATGTTTTCAGACTGCGTTGAGATATCAGCGAATTTTGGATAAAGTTTTCGGACACCCTATCCAATCTGAAAGATCCTTCCACATGAAACTGACTAACCAGGACAGAACTCTCATCAAGCTCCTTTACCAGGACAATCGAACCGCGAATGCAGATCTTGCCGAACAGGTAGGCATGTCACCCTCCGCATGCTGGAGACGTATAAAAGCCCTTGAGGAAGCGGGCATCATTACCCGGTATGGCGTGCAACTGGATGAAGCAAAACTGGGGATGCAATTTCGCGCGATGGTCGATGTCACCCTGTCACGACACGACCCGGAAGGTGGTCATAAATTTGAGCAGGCGATGGCGGCCTGTGATTCAGTAATTGAGTGTTATGCAACGACCGGTAGAGAGGATTACAGCATGCTGGTCGTTTGTGAGGATATTCAGGCTTACAACGATTTTCTGGAGAAGTTTCTGTTCAAACTGGGTCCGATCGAAAGCGTGCTAACCAATGTCATTCTGCGGGACATTAAACGCCACGGACTGAAGCTATAG